>JBDHYV010000097.1:0-9052 GCA_039811545.1 Bacteroidales bacterium
CCTCCTACTTCGGCCAACTTCTACAATAAGCCCATCACCGCTATGGGTTGGCAAACCGAGAGGTGGTTCCAGCTTTGCAGTGAAATCACTAATGGTTTCTGGCAGCACAGCCTTGGCAAGACGCCTGTTCGCGAAAACGCTATCTATTCCGGCACCCCCGGTGGCACCTGGTCGTCGAATACCAACACCGCTACTATTGTGAACTATTTCGGCCCTAACGGATTGAACTATATCCCGGCCAATACGGCACACCTGACCGACTGGGGCGGCAATGCCACCCGAATCAACGCCGACATCAACAGCGGCGCATTTATGCTTCAACACCGCGATCACGGTTTAGAGACCGGATGGGGCGAGCCCGATTACCGTAATGTGAACATTGACGGCCTGAGCAATACCGACCTCACCTTTGTCATGTCCATCAACTGTTTGACGGGAAAATTCGACTATTCAAGCGAGTGTTTTGCCGAGAAATTCCATCGTTACTCACACGGAGCTTTGGGTTTGCTTGCCGCCACCGAAGTTTCCTATTCTTTTGTCAACGACGTGTTTGTGTGGGGAGCTTACGACAATATGTGGCCTCAGTTTATGCCTGCATTTGGATCGAATCCTCTTCCCCGCGGCATACTGCCGGCTTTTGCCAATGTGGCCGGGAAATATTTTCTGCAACAATCAAACTGGCCCTATAATCCTGAACACAAGAACATTACCTATAATCTTTTCCACCAGCACGGCGATGCCTTCATGACCGTGTATTCAGAGATGCCACAGAACTTGGTTGTCAATCACAGCTCTGTGCTGCTGAGCGGCATGGATTCATTCGATGTGACTGCCAATGCCGGCGCTCTGATTGCCCTGACGGCGAACAACGAAATCATTGGAACGGCAGTTGCCCAGGATGGTGTAACTTCTGTACCTATTATCCCACAGTTGCCCGGCATGGAAATTCGTGTTACGATAACCCTGCAAAACTATTATCGCTATGAACAAGTGATCAGTTGCATTCCGCCATCAGGCCCTTATGTGATATACAGCGCCTCAACATTGAATGACGTAAACGGCAACAACAATGGCCAGATTGACTTCAACGAGAATATTCTGATGGATATTGCCTTGAAAAATGTGGGGAGCGAAATGGCAAACAATGTGCAGGCAACCGCTTCATCCGAGAGTCCTTACCTCAGTTTCATCAACAACACATTTACCGCAGGAAATGTTGCTGCCGGGGCGCTCATTAACATCCCTTCGGCAATTCAGTTTCAGATAGCTGACAATGTACCGGATAATCAACTTATTCCGATCACTTTAACGATGCACAGTGGCAGCAACGAGTGGAACGGACAGTTCGCGGTGAGGGCTTATGCACCGGCATTTAGCGTTGGTACGATGAGCATTTCCGACGCTCAAGGCAATGGAAACGGGCGTCTCGACCCGGGCGAAACTGCCACCATCAGCATTACGGCCACCAACACCGGACACAGTAAAGCACTTCAGACCAATGCGCTGTTGCAGGTTACAAGTCCATATATCACGGTGGCAACAAACTCGATGATTTTCAGTGAGGTAAATGTCAACCAGACAATAACGGCTGTTTACACAGTAACCGTAGCCGGAAATGCTCCGGTGGGCCATGTGGCAGGTTTGAACTTCAGCATTAACTCCGGCGCCTACACAGCCTCGCAAGTGTTCAATGCCAAAATCGGATTGATCATCGAGGATTTTGAAACTGGTAATATGAGCCAGTTCAACTGGACATCGGGTGGCAACCTCCCCTGGACGGTAGTCAACACAGGAGCTTATGCCGGAACTTATGCCGCCAAATCGGGTGCAATCGGCAACAACCAAAGCACACAACTGATTTTAACTTACGAGGTTGGTGCTGCCGATAGTATATCCTTCTATTACAAAGCATCATCGGAAGCCAATTACGACAAACTTTCCTTCTATATTGGCAACACCAAAATGGGTGAATGGTCGGGAAATGTTGGCTGGGCCAAAGTCAGCTACGCTGTTCAAGCCGGATTAAACACTTTCAAATGGGAATACAAAAAAGACGTGAGCGTTGCCAGTGGCTCCGACTGCGCCTGGATTGACGATATTGTTTTTCCAGCAGGAATTATGACTACTGCATGGGCAGGCAACGATTTGTCGGTCTGTGAATGGAATCCCGTTCAACTCAACGGAACCGCTACAAATTACAGCAGTTTGCAATGGACAAGCGCGGGAAGTGGAAGTTTCAATAACCCCAACATTCTCAATCCAATCTACACGCCCAGCAGTGCCGATTATCAATCGGGTAATGTTATCCTGACCCTTACAGTTACAGGAACGACGACCATTTCTGATGCGGTTGTGGCTACATTTAATCCTCAGGCTCTTGCATTCAGCGGGACAGGTCAAACATTATGCCAGGGTAATTCATACAGCCTTGATGCCGCCTCCGCGCTGAATTACAGCGGATTGCAATGGACAAGCAGCGGCGATGGCGTTTTCGACCATGCCACGCAGTTGAATCCGGTTTATACTCCCGGTACTGCCGACCTTGCTGCCGGCTTTGTCGAACTCACGCTTACAGCTTCTCCTCTGGGAGGCTGCAACCCCGTATCACACAGCCATATCTTGTCGTTTTTCCCAACGGTACAGGTCAACACCGGCAATGATGCGGCACTTTGTGCCAATACCAATTTCCTGACTGAAACAGCTACGGCTTCAAATTACGTCAGTTTGTTGTGGAGCACTAGTGGCGATGGCAGTTTCGACAATCCCGCATCCTTGTCCACGGTTTATATTCCCGGCTCCGGTGATATTGCCAATGGCAATGTGATCCTTACGCTGAGTGTGGAAAGCGAAGGTGGTTGTGCCTCCGCAAGCGATGAGATTCAACTCACCATCCATCCCGTTCCGACAGTTACGCTCAGCCCCGATCAAACAATTTGTGATGGCGATGAAGCTGTGGTTGAATTTACACTTACCGGCGAAGCCCCCTGGACACTTCACTTAAACACAACCAACAATCCCGTTATCGTTGAGTCAACACCCTGGCAAATGAGTCTGTCGCCCAACCAAACCCTTGATGTGATTGTTTCAAAAGTGATTGACCAACAGTGTACGGCCATCACGGATGTCCATAGTCAGATTTTGGTGAATCACATCCCGGCTCAGGCTTCCGTATTGAACGGCCCGGCAATGATTGACCTTGGCGAAGGCTTAACAACTATATTTGATATTCAGGCAGTTGCCGAAGCTTTGACTTATGAAGCCAGCCTATCGCCTTCCAACGCCGGAACCATTGCCGTTAACGGTCTTCAGTCTATCGTGAGCTGGAACAACGAGTTCAAGGGTGTAGCCGAGATTGTCATCCGCGCAACAAATACCTGCGGAATTGGTGAATGGTCGCCGGTTAAAACCGTTGAGGTGAAAAATACCATCGGATTGGATGAAACAAGCCTGAACGGTTTGAAGATATATCCCAATCCAGGACAGAGTTACTGCACCATCGAGCTGCCGGCCGGTTTGTCGGATAACGCCATCCTTATTATGGCCGACATGTCAGGTAAAACATTGAACACAAGAGAGTTATCTTCCGCAATAAGCAAAGGCAGACTGTCGCTTAACGTCAGCCAGCTCGAAAAAGGCGTTTATATGGTCATCATCACAGATGACAACAAGACCTACAGACAACGTTTTGTACGAAATTAATTCATTGAAAATGAATAAAAAAAGGCTTCCCAAATAGGAGGCCTTTTTTTATCAAGCCAAATTAAAAGTTCCGTAAACAACAAGCAGGTGATTGTTGGCTATCTTTGTAAAGAAAATTTTCCAAAACCAAAACCATGAAAAAAATAAACATGAATCACAGCAAAAACCAAATCCGAAGATTAGTGGGTTTGGTTGCTTTTTCAATTTCCGCAGTGTTGCCCTTACCGGCAAGTGCTCAGGTAACCGTCAATGAGTATTCGGTGTCGAACCTATCCACGATACAAGACAATTATCAGAAATATGAAGATTGGTTTGAGTTAAAAAACACCACGAGCTCACAGCTTAACCTTAGCGGCTATTATTTGAGCGACAATCCCTCCAAACCACAGAAGTTTCAAGTTCCGGCCGGTGTCGTCCTTGCGCCCGGAGCACATCTGAAGGTTTGGGCAAGCGGTCGTGGCGAGTACAATTCCGGTCATCTCCACACCAACTTTAAACTTGCGCAAACCAAAGACAATCAGGAAAACATACTGATAAGCAAGCCTGATGGCACACTGATAGAGGATATTCCTCTACAGAAGACCATGAATGGTCATTCTTGGGGACGGTCGCCACTTGGTGGTGATTTTGTTCTTTACACCAACCCCACACCGGGAGCCGCCAATGGCAGCAATTTTTACAGCGGTTATGCTCCCGCTCCCGAATTGAGTCTCGCTGCCGGATTTTACCCTTCGGTGGTGAGTGTCGGGATTATTGCTCCCGAAGGTTTCCAGATTCGCTATACCACCGATGGCAGCGAGCCCACCAACAGTTCAACACCTTATAGCGGACCGGTACCCATAACGCAGACCACCATTCTCAATGCCAGATGTTTCAGCACTAACAACAGCATTCTGCCCGGCTGGCTCACTTTCAACACTTACTTTATCAACACTGTTCATAGTCTGCCGGTGATTTCTGTTTCGGCAGCCACCCTCGACGACCTGCTCAACGGCAACCAGTCGCTTCGGCCATTCGGCACTTTTGAGTATTTCAACAAAAACGGCCAGCGCACTACCATCGGGTATGGCGAGTTTAACGAACATGGGCAAGACCCATGGGTTCATCCCCAGCGAAGCATTGATTACATCACCCGCGATGAATGCGGCTATAACTACGCCATTCGCGATACCATCATTCCTATTACACCGCGCAACGAGTTTCAGCGTATCATCCTGCGGGCGGCAGGCGACGACAACTATCCGGGTATTGACTCAAGTGCCCTGCTGCGCGATATGTTTGTGCAAAACACCGCCCTGATGAACGGCCTGCATCTCGACGGACGAAGGGGTGAAAAATGCGTCATGTACGTCAACGGCCAGTTTTGGGGCGTGTATGGCATTCGCGAAAAGGTGAGCGACCACGACTATATGGAATATTATTATGGTCAGGATAAATATCACCTTTATTTTCTGATGCTCTGGGGCTCAACCTGGGCTGAATATGGCGGTCAGGCTGCTTTTGACGACTGGAATGAACTGCACAATTTCATCAAATACAACGACATGGCCGATCAAGGCAATTTTGAATATGTGAAATCAAGGCTCGATTATGCCAGCCTTGTGGACTATATCATATTAAACTCTTTTGTGGTTTGTTCCGACTGGATTAACTGGAATGTCGGCTGGTGGCGAGGCACCAATCCCGAAGGAAGTCAGCTCAAATGGCGTTATATTTTGTGGGACGAAGATGCCACCTTCAACCATTACATTAACTACACCGGCGTTCCCGGAACCCTCCCTAATGTGAATCCATGCTTCCCGCAAAATCTTACCAATGACCCCGAACAACATATTTTTCTGTTTAACCGTCTGCGCCAGAATGCCGAGTTCGACAACTATTACAAATCGCGTTATATTGACCTATACAACAGCGTTTTCAAGCCCGAGAACATGATTGCCTACTTAGATGAGATTGCCGGAAAGATGGAGCCTGAGATGCAAAAACATATGCAGCGCTGGGGCGGAACCGTTGCAAAATGGCAAAGCAACGTCCAGAAAATCAGGAATTTCATCAATGCCCGCTACAACTTTTTGCCCGAAGGGCTCAAAAGCTGCATGAACCTTAGCGGCTCTTATCAGTATCAGTTTAGCATTGACCCGCCAGAGCTTGGCCATATCCGCGTGAACACCATTGAGCCGGAGAATTTCCCATGGGAAGGAAAATATTTTGGAGGCACTGAAGTTCGACTCACAGCAATTCCCGCCAACGGCAACATTGAATTTGATCATTGGGAAGTTCCCGGACATACCATCTTCCCGATGGATAAAGCCCCCATCATCCAGTTTGTTCCGCAAGCCGATGCGCATATTGTCGCCCATTTCCGGCATAAGTTATATTCGGACAGCCTGATCATCAACGAAATCAATTACAACTCCAATGCGTCTTTTGACCCGGGCGACTGGGTTGAAGTGTTCAATCCACACCCCTACCCTTTAGATGCAACGGGCTGGGTTTTTAAGGACGAAAAGGATGACCATTCGTTTGTATTTCCTTCTAACACCATCATTCCGGCACATGGTTATTTGGTGATATGTGTCAATAAAACGGCTTTTGCCCAACTTTTTCCCGATGTAGAGAACTTCATTGGCGACACCGGTTTTGGCTTGAGCGGCAGTGGCGAATTGATACGGATTTACAACAAAAATGGGATTCTCATTGACCATGTGCTATATGATGACGAGGCTCCCTGGCCCACCGAACCCGATGGTGGCGGTCCTACGTTAGAGTTGATTCATCCCTCGCTCGACAACAATCTTGGAGAAAACTGGATATCATCGCCCGGACATGGCACGCCCGGACGCATCAACAGCCTGTTAGTGGGAAAAACAGAAACTCAGGCAGTTGCCTTCAAAATAAGGATTACCCCAAATCCGGCAGGAGAAAGAACCATTGTCCGTTTCGGAGACGAACAGAAACCCGTCAACGGGCGGCTTTACCTTTATTCCGGAATTGGAACCCAACTTGCTGCTTACGAGATAAAACAAAGCACACAATGGGTACTCGAAACGGCAAACCTTAAGCCGGGCATATATCTCATTCATTTTGAAGATAGCAGCGGAACTTCAACTTCTGAGAAATTGCTGAAGTAAAACCATAAAAAAAGCCGGACCTCATTCTCCGGCTTTTTCTTTTAGATCAAAATCCTATTTCGAGCGTTTCGATTGGCTCAAAAATCATTGATCAAGGAACGGTTATGGCCTTTTTGAACCAGTAAGCTCCGTATTGCCCGTTTTGGCGATTGGCTTCCCAGATCATGCGGTTTTCATCAAAAGTGATGTTCCAGCATTTGTAACTCTTTGTTGGGCTTCCCGAAGCAAATTCATTGTAGGAATTCAATGCAATAAAATTTCCATAAAGAAACCACTGACCGGCGTTATCTTCTTTCTTGAACCAGTGCCCTTCCGTGTCGTGATAATAATAATCATAATGGCCATCGGCAAAAAATTCCCAATAGTGCGAAGTGGTATCGCTGTTGCCCGGCTCAACAGAATTTCCGTACCAAAGTCCTAAAAGATTGTTTTTAAAATCTTTGTCAATTTTTTGGCAAGTGTAAACCTTGTTGTCACCAATTTCTACGCCATTAATTTTAAAACTGGGCACACTGTAAACGAGCCGCGTATCGCCACTGAATTCGAGCACAAAAAGCATTTCGTACTGATCGTTGTGGGCATTGGTTCCCGAAATATTTAAATGATTATTCGTGACCGTGTAATTGAATTTCGAGCCGTCTAACCATTTCAAATTGTTATCATCAATCTGATATCCAGCAGAATACAATTCCTCGCCTTTTGCGGTGAATTTCATAACAAACACCTCGTTTGTTTCTACCGGTTTATCGTCAACCAAGGTATTGATCCACGTTCCTTCGATACGTTCGTTATAAGGTTTGTCGGCTACCTTTTCGCAGGCAGTCAGAAGGAAAAGAAAAGAAAAAACTACGATTAATCTGATATTCATATTGTTGTGTTTCTATAGGAGCACTGTCCATCCTTTTTAATAACTGATAAAACAATCGCTCATCATCAATTTGGCTGCAAAATAAGAAAAATTTAAGAAGCCCTCATCAATTTTTAATGGATTTCTTTTCAATGCATAGCAGTCTTCAATTTCCAGAAATAAGGCCAATCAAACTATTTATTGATGAAAATAGGAATGTTGTCGGTTCTTGTTCAACACAAATGTCTAATTTTGGTAAACTTACATTGAAGCCAAAGGCACGACTGCCCTCATTATGTTATTGATTGATTTACAAACTTTTTTAGATAAATTTGGAAATTGACAATCCGTTCTTTATGAAACTACCACTATTTCAAATTGATGCGTTTACCGATCAGCTTTTTGCAGGCAATCCGGCTTGTGTTGTGCCACTGAAAGAATGGTTACCGGATGATTTATTGCTACAGATTGCGCAGGAAAACGCCGTAGCCGAGACCGCATATTTTGTTGATCATGGTGAAGCAATTCATCTTCGTTGGTTCACACCCGACCTTGAGATGGATTTATGCGGTCATGCTACTTTAGCCACCGCACATTGTTTGATCACGCATTTAGGTTACACACAACATCCATTGAAATTTCACAGTCTAAGCGGTCCTTTAGAGGTAAGCGTTCATGATGAATTCTATACCCTCAATTTTCCTCTTTGGGAACCTTTGCCTGAAAAGCTTCCTGAAAACATCAGCAAAGCACTGAGTATCCAGCCAAAAGAGGTTTACAAAACCCGTGATTTCCTTTTGGTTTATGAAAGTCAGTCCGAAATTGAGGCTTTGCATGTTGACCGCCTTTGGTTTGATCGCGAGAATCTGGGCACCGGCGGAGTGATTGTTACGGCTCCCGGCCAACAAAGTGATTTTGTATCGCGCTTTTTTACACCAGGTGCCACTATTCTCGAAGACCCCGTTACCGGCTCAGCGCATTGTACCTTAACGCCTTATTGGGCCAAAAGATTAGGAAAAACAAGCCTGAAGGCAATGCAACTTTCGGCTCGGAAAGGCACATTACTCTGTAAAATTCATGGCGAACGGGTGCAAATCAGCGGGCAAGCCAAAACTTATCTCGAAGGCTGGATTAACTGCTAATTTTGGAATCCGGATATGCTCAAAAGGGCAATAGGACACTCAACACAGATTTTGAGCCGAAAGAGCAGTATTTTTCAAAACTTATAAATAAAAAAAATCACCGAAAGACGCTGTTCTCAGTGATTTTTGATCTGTATCATCCTTTGGCGGAGGAAGAGGGATTCGAACCCCCGGAGGCTTGCACCTCAACGGTTTTCAAGACCGTCGCAATCGACCGCTCTGCCATCTCTCCC
>JBDHYV010000098.1:0-8994 GCA_039811545.1 Bacteroidales bacterium
TCATTGCCGGAGTTGGCGTGCCGCAACTTACTGCTGTATATAATGTAGCCAAAGCCCTCCAAGGGAGCGGCATACCGGTGATTGCCGATGGTGGCATCCGTTTCACAGGCGACATTGTGAAGGCCATGGCTGCCGGAGCCTCCACTATAATGGCAGGGTCGCTTTTTGCCGGAACCGAAGAATCGCCCGGCGAAACAATCATCTTTGAAGGACGGAAATACAAGACATATCGTGGCATGGGCTCGCTCGAAGCGATGCAGGAAGGGTCGAAAGACCGCTATTTTCAGGATACCGAAGACGACATCAAGAAGCTCGTTCCTGAAGGCATCGTGGGCCGTGTTCCCTACAAAGGCACCCTCTCCGAAGTGATTCACCAGCTCACAGGCGGCCTGCGTGCCGGCATGGGCTATACAGGCTCGGCTACAATACCTGAGTTGCAAAAAGCCAAGTTCATCAAAATTACCGCCGCCGGTGTTTACGAAAGCCATCCGCACGGAATCACCATCACCCGGGAAGCACCAAACTATAGCCCGAAATAAACCAACACAACGCCTTGAAAATCATAATTAACTAATAGATATTCATTCATTTATGAAAAATTTATTTTTTGCTTTATACCTAATTTTACTTTCTTCGGGTGTTTTTGCCCAAAAAGTTAATCCAAAAGCCGAGCTGATAAACATAGCCGGTGAAAAAATCTCAGTTGGCGAATTTTTGGATGTATTCAACAAAAACAACATTCAGAATGAGACGGTTGACAAAAAGTCGTTAGAAGAATACCTCGATCTTTACATCAATTTCAAGCTCAAGGTAGCCGAAGCCAAAAGTTTGAAAATGGACACAGTTAAAGCGTTTAACCAAGAGCTTGAGGGGTATCGCAAGCAACTTGCCAAGCCTTATTTCACTGATGAGAGCGTTACTGAATCATTGATTAAAGAGGCTTACCAACGCAAACTTGAAGACATCCGTGCCAGCCACATCTTGCTTTTGCTCAATAAGGACGTTGCACCCAAAGACACGCTCAGGGTTTACCAACGTATTATGGCCATCCGCGATAGGGCAATCAATGGGGAAGACTTCGGACATCTTGCCGTAGAAACATCGGAAGACCCCTCGGCACGCGACCGCGAAGAAATTGTCGGGCAACAGAGTTTCAGACCCGGCAACAAGGGCAATCTGGGGTATTTTTCTGTTTTCGACATGGTGTATCCTTTCGAGACAGGAGCCTACAACACTGCTGTCGGGCAAATCTCGATGCCGATTCGTTCCGACTTTGGCTATCATCTGATAAAGACAGAAGAAAAAACTCCCGCCAGCGGCATGATTGAAGCAGCACACCTCTATATTGCTGTTAACCCCGATGCAAGCCCTCAGGAAGTGGCCGAAAAGGCAGAAAAAGCCGATTTTATCTATAAAAAAATTAAAGACGGTATGCGTTTTGAAGAAGCCGTCAGTGAATATTCCGACGACAAAGGCTCGGCTACACGAGGCGGCACACTTACAAAATTCACCGTCAACCGCATCGTGCCGGAATTCGTTTCGGCAGTAAAGAAAATGGAACCCGGACAAATCAGCGCCCCCATACGCACAGTCTATGGCTTTCACATCATCAAATTAATTGGCATGCAAAAACCAGGAAGTTTTGAAGAAGAATCGGCCAAACTGAAAGAGAAAATCAGCAAAGACAGCCGTGCACAGATGAGTGAAGAAGCCGTCATCAACAGAATAAAAACCGAATCCAAATTTAATGCATCCGAAGAAAACCTGACCCATTTCATTGCCAAACTCGACAGCTCACTGGTTAAAGGAAAATTTGATGTCAATACTATCTCAAAGCCAGGAAAGACCTTGTTTAAACTTGGCAAAACCGCCTTCACAGAAAGTGATTTTGCAAACTATATCGCTAAAAAACAAGCACTTCATCTCGATATGGAGATTGAATCCTATGCCCGCAAGCTCTATCACGACTTCGTAAAAGAAAGTTGTCTGAATCACGAAGACAGCCAATTAGAAATCAAACATCCTGATTTTGCCGCACTAATGAAAGAATACCACGATGGCATCCTTCTTTTCGACCTTATGGACAAAAAAGTTTGGTCTAAAGCTTTGCAGGATACCCTTGGGTTAAAAGAATTCCATCAAGCCCGAATCAACGACTACCTCTGGAGCGAAAGGGCTGATGCTGTGATATTTACCATCACCAACAAAGACGAGGTTGACAGAGCCAAGGCACTCATCCACAAGTTCAGCGACCTCACCGAGTTGCGCAAACAATTTGAACAGGACAGTGTTCGGACGGCAAGGATGCAGCCCGGAAAATTTGAAAAAGGCGAAAACAAGTACTTGACCAACTGCAAATGGGAAGAAGGATTCTACGGGCCATTTGAAGCCGATGCCGACAAGGCAGTTATCTTTGTTAACATTCGTCAGATACTGCCCTCAATGCCAAAACAACTTGACGAGGCCAAAGGACTGATTACGTCTGACTATCAGAATTATCTTGAAAAAGAATGGGTTAAAGAGCTGAGAGCCAAATTTCCAGTGAAAGTAAACACCAAAAATTTTGACAAACTGAAAGCACAATACGTGCAATGAGATTTATTAAGCTTTTGTTTGCACTTCTCATGTCGCTGATTTATGGATGCGGCAATTCGGGACGCCGGGCCGACGACCCAACCGTGGCACGTGTGTATGATAAATATCTTTACACATCAGATTTGAAAGATATTGTACACCCAGGTACGGCCGCGAAAGACAGCATAGTGCTGGTTTCCAACTATATTGACGGCTGGATTCGAAGGCAACTGCTCATTCGTCAGGCCGAACGCAACTTAGATGCCAAACAGAAAGATTTCACCGAGAAATTAGAGGAATACAAAAGCTCGCTCCTCACTTACGCCTATGAATCGGAGCTGGTTAAACAAAAATTAGACACCAACATCACCGAATCCGAGATTTCAGCTTATTATCTTCAGAACAAGGCCAGCTTTCAGTTGCGCTACAATATCGTCCGCACGGTTTACGTGGTGCTCGACGAAAAATCTAAAGAGTTGCGCAGGTTTCGTAGCCTGCTCTCCGACAAAGACACCATCGTCAGTGCAACAATTGACATCTTGGCAAAGCAATACGCCTATTCCTATTATATAGGCGACGAAACCTGGATTCGTTTCGATGATTTATTGCAGCAAGTTCCAATTCAGACCTACAATCAAGAGTTATTTTTGCGCAACAACACCTATATCGAAATCACTGACAAACCCTTCATTTATCTTATCCGCATCAAGGATTATATGATGAGCGAAAGCACCTCGCCGATGGAGATGGTGGTGGAGAATATCCGCAACATTCTCATCAATAAACGAAAACAGGAGTTTTTGCGTTCGATGCAGGACGAACTCTATGACAGAGCCCTCAGGGATGGGGATTTTGAAACTTTTTAGCCTACAAAAACACGACAAACCATGCCATCATTCATCACAACACGACTTTCACTGTTACCGCTTACCCTCTTTCTGATGCTGGCGATAAACCCTACCAAAGCACAGCAGCCCGCCCTGATTGATCAGGTGGTGGCCGTGGTGGGAAAAAACGCCATCTTTCAGTCCGACATCGAAAACCAATACATCCAATTGCGGCTGCAACGCGGCATAAGTGGTAGTGCCAGCGAAATACGCTGCGGCATTTTGGAAGATATGCTTTTTCAGAAACTCATGCTCAATCAGGCCGAGCTCGACAGCATCACCGTCACCGATGATCAAGTAGAACAGGAAATGGAACGACGGCTCAGGTATTTCATCAATGAGTTAGGCTCGCAAGAAAAGCTGGAATCGTATTACAACAAGACCATCGTAGAGATAAAAAACGAACTTCGTCGCATGGTCAAAGACCAGATGTTGGGTCAGAAAGTTCAGGAAGAAATCATGTCGAAAGTGGTTGTTACCCCACAGGAAGTACGACAACATTTCAAGAACCTCGCAAAAGACAGCATTCCTGTTGTGCCTGCGGAATACGAGATAGCCCAGATTGTGAAGCGTCCGCCGGTGAGCGTTGAGGAAAAAATGGAAATCAAAGAAAAACTCAACGGTTTGCGTAAGCGTATTCTGGCTGGCGAGCGTTTTTCGACCTTAGCTATCCTTTATAGCGAAGACCCCGGATCGGCCAAAAAGGGCGGCGAACTTGGATTCTATGGCCGTGGCGAGTTATATCCCGAGTTTGAAGCAGTGGCTTTCAAGCTTCGTGAAGGCGAAGTGAGCGAAATCGTTGAAACACAAGCCGGCTTTCACATTATCCAAATGATCGGACGGCGCGGCGATTATGTGAACGTACGACACATCCTGATGATGACAAAAGTGAGCCCTCACGCCTTAGAAAAAGCCAAAAACGAGCTCGACTCTCTCCTTCGCCTTATCCGCATTGATTCTATCACATTTGAAAAAGCCGTCGAAAAATTTTCGGATGAAGAAAACAAAAACACAGGTGGCTTTCTGCTCAATGCCTACACCGGTGGCGTACGTTTTGAAGCAGAAGCCCTCGATCCACAAGTGTCGTTTGTGATTGAAAAACTCAAACCCGGCGAGATAAGCGAACCGGTACCTATGAAGACCGAAGATGGCAAAGATGCCTACAGACTGCTGAAACTGATGCTCAAAACAACACCGCACCAAGCCAATCTCAAAGACGATTACAACCGTATCGCCGAATGGGCTCTGAGCCAAAAGAAACAAAAATCGGTGAACGAATGGATCAGAAGCAAATCAAAAAACGCTTTTGTGAACATCCACCCCGAATACCAGCAGTGCCACTTTGAGTTTAACTGGAAAAACGAATAAACCCTGGCGCACCCAACTTCAACCCAAAAAGTAAAGACAGCAGCAACACACATGACTACATATTTCTCTTCCGATGTGGAAGCAGCCAAAGTTTTGCAGGAAAAATATCTAAGCCTGAAAAAAGAAATTGCCAAAGTTATCGTTGGCCAAGACCACATCATCCATCAATCACTTATCGCCATCTTTAGCAAAGGCCATGTGCTTTTAGTGGGAGTTCCCGGCCTGGCCAAGACCCTGTTGGTGAATACTATCGGGCGCACTTTGGGACTGGAATACAGCCGTATTCAGTTTACGCCCGACCTGATGCCCAGCGATATCATCGGAACTGAGATTTTAGATGAACAACGGCGGTTTCGGTTCATCAAGGGTCCTGTTTTCGCCAACATCATTCTGGCCGATGAAATCAACCGTACTCCACCTAAAACGCAGGCAGCCTTGCTGGAAGCCATGCAGGAAAAGCATATTACGGTTGCCGGCCAAACCTATCCCCTTCAGGAGCCTTTTTTTGTGCTGGCCACCCAAAACCCGATTGAGCAGGAAGGCACTTATCCGCTGCCGGAAGCTCAGCTCGACAGGTTTATGTTTAACCTCTGGCTCGACTATCCCAGTTTTGAGCAAGAGATTCAAGTGGTAAAAAACACCACCATCAGTGCCGGCGAGGAGCCAAAAACTGTGCTTTCGGCTGAAGAGATCATCGCGTTTCAGAAATTGGTAAGGAAAGTTCCTGTAGCCGACAATGTGATGGAGTATGCCGTAGGTTTGGTTTCACAAACCCGCCCCCATACCCCCCGGGCACACGATTGGACTAACAAATATATTACATGGGGTGCAGGACCTCGTGCTTCGCAGTTTCTTATTCTGGGTGCCAAATGCAATGCATTGCTCAATGGAAAGTTTTCGCCCGACATCGAAGATGTGCAAGCCGTGGCAGTCGCCGTGCTGCGCCACCGCCTTGTACGAAACTACACCGCCGAAGCCGAGGGTATCGGCATCGAACAAATCATCCGTAAATTCATGTAGCTCAGGCTATTATCTTTATTCTAAAACCAAAGCCAAAAAAAAAAAATAAAATCATGAAAGAGAGGCGGAAAATCACTATTACCATCTTCGTGCTGCTCATTATTACGGCTCTCGTATGGTATTTCACCCGAACCGACAAGACGAAAGCTGTCATCGTCGAAGCTCCTGTCAAATATGGCCTTTTTACCATCAGCGTTACCACTACCGGCGAGCTGGAAGCAAAAAGTTCGGAAATGATCAACGGACCTTCCCCCTCGGCCCTGCGCGATGCCCGACTGTGGCAACTCAAAATTGACGACATCATCCCCGATGGCAGCATCGTGGACAGCGGCGACTATGTAGCCCAGCTCGACCGCAGTGAACTTACGAACAAGATCAAAGATCAGCAGATTGAAATTGAGCAGTTTCAGAACAATTATATCAAAACACAGTTAGATACAACCATGGATCTCAGAGCTGCCCGCAATGAATTGGTCAACCTTAAATATGCCATGGAAGAAGCTCAAATTGCCGTTGACCAGTCAATCTATGAACCGCCGGCCACCCAACGACAGGTTCAGATTGAGCTCGACCGCCAACAGCGGGCCTACGATCAAGCCGTAAGAAACTACTCGCTGAAATACGAAAAGGCTGTGGCCAATATGTCGGAAGTAACGACTGCCTTGCGCAAAAAACAAACCGAAGTAGAGAAGTTTATCCAACTCAGTCAAGAGTTCACTATCCGCGCGCCAAAAGCCGGAATGGTCATCTACCAGCGCGACTGGGATGGCAAAAAAAGAGGTGTTGGTTCGAGCATCAGCTCTTGGGAAAATGTAGTCGCCACCCTCCCCAATCTGCGCGAGATGATTACTAAAACCTATGTGAACGAAGTAGATATTTCTAAAGTGAAAGTGGGTCAGCGGGTGGAAATCGGTGTGGATGCCTTCCCCGAGAAGAAGTTCACCGGACAGGTGGTGGAGGTGGCCAACATCGGGGAGCAGTTGCGCAATTCCAACGCCAAGGTTTTTGAAGTAAAAATCGAAGTCAACGAGTACGACTCCATCGTTAGACCTGCCATGACCACAAAAAATGTGATTATCACCGACGAGCTGAAAGATGTGCTTTTCATTCCGCTCGAAGCCATCCACGCCCAAGACAGTATTCAGTATGTGATTATAGGAAACCGCCGCCAGCAGGTGATTCCGGGTAAAGCAAACGAAAACGAAATCATTATCCGCGCGGGATTGAAAGAAGGCGAAATGGTAAGTCTGCTTCTGCCCACCGACCCCACCTCGTTTCGCCTGAACCCCATCAGTCAGTCGGACATGGAACGCATTCAGGCTGAAGACCTTTTGATGAAGGAAGAAGCAGAAAAAGCTGCTGCCCGTCAGGCCGCTGAAAAGGAAAATATCATGAGGCGCAATATACAATTTAAAAATTCGGCACAGCCCAGGCCATCCAAGTCGGGAGGTCCGCAACGGGGTGGCCGGCTATGAAAACTGAACGTTACTGGGAAATATTGCAAGTAGCGCTCGAAGCCGTCTTTGCCAACCGCTCGCGATCTATCCTCACTGCCTTAGGCATCATCTTCGGCGTTTCGGCTGTCATTGCCATGATGGCCATCAGCAATGGCGCGCGGCAGGAAATTCTGGAGCAGATCAAAATGGTGGGAGTCAACAACATCATCATCAGCTCACGCTACGAAAAAACTGCTTCGACCGACAGCGGTGAGGGCGAAGGCAAACAGGAAAGCAAAAAGTTTTCACCCGGGCTTACGCTGCTCGACGCCAAAGGAATAGCCGAGATTATCCCAACCGTAAGCCGCATCAGCCCGGAGGTAGTGTACGAAACCAGTATCATCAAGGATGGACTGAGGCAGCAGGCAAAACTCAATGGCGTTACTCCCGACTTTTTTCAGGTTTTCAGCATGAACCTTGAAACGGGAACCATGTTCACCGAAGAACAATCCGAACAAGGAAGCCCGGTTTGCATCATCGGGCCGGGAATCAAAACGCGTTTCTTCCCTTTGGAGAATCCCATCGGCAAGCACATTAAATGCGGCAGCCTTTGGCTCAAAGTAATTGGAGTGCTCGAAAAACGTGTGGCGATGGTTTCAAAAAACGAGACTCAAGCCGTAACAGAAACTGACAACAACATTTATGCGCCGCTGCAAACCGTTTTGCTCCGATACAAAGACCGCTCGCTCATCAACTCAGGCTCGCTTCATGGCGGTACGATGACAGTTTTCAGCGGCAATAGTGTAACGATGATGAGCAACGAATCCGGCAGCGAAGAAAGCACCAATTACCATCAGCTCGATCGTATCATCGTGCAGGTTGACGAAAGCACCAATCTCAATGCAACGACAAAAATCCTCAGTCAGATGCTCTCGCGCCGACATCTGGGAGTCGAGGATTTTGAAATTACCGTGCCCGAACTGCTGCTCAAGCAGGAACAACGCACCAAAGACATCTTCAATATTGTGCTGGGAGCCATTGCAGGCATTTCGTTATTAGTCGGCGGCATCGGCATCATGAACATCATGTTGGCCTCGGTGATGGAACGTATCCGCGAAATCGGCGTCAGACGGTCCATTGGTGCAACCAAAATGGATATCATCCTTCAGTTTCTTTCAGAAGCCACACTTATCAGCATCAGCGGTGGCATCATCGGCATACTGTTGGGTCTTGTCATGGCAAGAATCATCATGGAAACAACTGATATTCTGACCATTGTGAGTCTTGGCTCTATCCTCATCTCATTTGGTGTAGCTGCTTCGGTGGGAATCGTGTTTGGATATCTGCCGGCCCGCAAAGCAGCCGAACAAGACCCGGTAGAATCGCTCCGCCATGATTAATTTTCACGAAACTCAAACATTATCCGACTTTTTTTGTTGAATACTTCACAACAGAAAAAAGTCAAAACCGTATATTTTTGCAAATAAATATTTATTAACGACCAATAAACTAACATTATGGCAGTTTTAGTAGGCAAGAAAGCCCCTTATTTTGAAGCCGACGCAGTGATCAACGGTGCTTTTGAAGAGAAGTTCTCGCTGCAACAATATATCGGCAAAAAACACGTCATCTTCTTTTTCTATCCGCTCGACTTCACCTTTGTTTGTCCGACCGAGATCATTGCATTCCAGGACAGAATGGCTGATTTT
>JBDHYV010000099.1:0-8992 GCA_039811545.1 Bacteroidales bacterium
CGGTGAGGCCGGCGCCGCCCGAACCGCCAGAGCTGCCGGTATTTTCACGGATGATTTTCGTCATGTCGAAGTCGTGGGTGTGCATGGGAGGCATATATCCGGAGAGGGCTTTCAGCGGCGCGCCGAACATTCCGGGGATGAGATAAACCACAAAAGCAAAGGTGATGAGGGAGAGCATCAGTCGTGGCACGCTCACAAAAGGCACATCGTCATCGTGGGCAAACTTGATTTTTCCGAGGATATAAAGCCCCATCAGGAAGAAGATGACAACCCAGAAGGCAATATACACTTCGCGGTCGAGCAGACCCCAGTGATAGGTCTGGTCGGCTACGCTGAGGAATTTCAGACCAAGGGCAAGTTCTAAAAAGCCGAGCACCACCTTCACCGAGTTGAGCCATCCGCCCGATTTGGGCAGGTTGCTCAGCCATCCGGGGAAGAAAGCAAAGAGGGTGAAAGGCAGGGCAAAAGCCAGCGAGAAGCCAAACATGCCGATGATGGGTTTCAACACCTGTCCGCCGGCCGATTCCACCAAGATAGTTCCAACGATAGGTCCCGTACAGCTAAAGGAAACCAACACGAGGGTGAGTGCCATGAACACCGAGCCCATATAGCCCCCCTCGTCGGCTTTGGCGTCCGATTTATTCACCATCCAGTGAGGCAGGGTGATCTCGAACATGCCGAAGAAAGAGGCAGCAAAGACGATGAAGATGATAAAGAACAGGATGTTGGGCAACCAATGTGTACTCAGCCAGTTGGCAATATCGGGGCCGGCCACCACCGCTAAGATAGAGCCGATGAGGGTGTAGATGGCCATGATGCTCAAGCCGTAGATAATGGCTTTCAGGCGGCCTTTGGCTTTATTTTCCTTATCGGACATGAAGAAAGACACCGTCATCGGAATCATCGGGAACACACAGGGTGTCAGGATGGCAGCCAATCCGCCCAGAAAAGCGAGGAAGAAAAAGCCCCATAGGGAGGCACCATGACCGGTGATATCGGCCGAAGGGCCATCGTTCGAGGCAATGCTGCCTGTGGCAGCTTCAACAATTTTCCCATCTTTTACAGGAATGTCGAAATCGTGGTAAAGAGCCACACAGCCTTTGTCGTCGCAGGTCATATAGGCAATCTCGCCGGTAACATGAAACGCCGATTCTTTGGCTGACATCTTCTGGCGGAACACGGCCTCACCTTCAAAATACGTGATTTTCTTTTTGAACACTTCATCGAAAGCGGTGATGCCTTTGGTGTCTTCTGTTACGCTGCCTTCGGGCGAATAGGCATTATTTTCGGGGAAGGCGAACTCGGTGGGCAGGGGGCCGTCTTCCGGCACATGCAATGAATAAAGGTGAAAGCCCTTGTCAATGCCGGCTTTAAAAACCAAGTCAAAGGTTTTTCCATCGTAGTTTTCGATTTTGTACGACCATTTCACCGGTTCGAGCGGGCCTTGTGCTGTTGTGGCGGCAGCCTCAGCAGGTGCGCTTTCCGAATTCAGGTTGAAGGTAAAACTCTCTTCGGCAGGAGGCAGACAGCGGGTGTCGTCGCAACTCATAAACTCCACATGGCCTTTGATGGTAGCTGCCTGGCCGGGCAATATTTTTACTTTTTGCTTAAAAGTGGCTTGTTTCGAGAAAAACTTCAATGTCATCTCGAAATTGGGGTCGTATTGCTCCACCGAAGCCGACTCGTTGACCTTGCCAACCAGCTCAAAACCGCTGCCCTTTTCAAAGGTAAAAGTGGTAGCCGGAGGCGACATGGGGATGTCCTGCGAATAAAGATGCCATTTGGCCTCAATATCAGCGATAAACACTAGGTTGTACTCGTCGCCCGATATTTTTTCGGTTGTGAAACGCCATTTTACCGGCTCAAGCACCTGGGCCTGAGTGCCATAGGCAAAAACGAAAAAAGCCAGAAGGGCCAAATGTCTAAGGAAATGTTTCATACTACACTTTTGTAAAACGCAAAAATAAGGTTTTGTGACCAAAGCCGGCATTCACCTTAATTGGTCGTTTAATGCTTTAATGCTCTGTTATGACAACCTATTGCCGGTTCTGGTTGCTTTTGCCGCTTATTTATAAAGCTGTCTAAATTAGAAAAAGAGAAATTTCATGGTCGTCTTAAACGATTTCGTCTGATCTCCGGAGTCGAAAGGCACTTAAAAGGCCGATTATCAGCAATATCAAAGCGATATAATACGCAAAAATAGCGGCATTTTGCGGGAAGTGGTCCTTCATCATGGCCACCAATTGCGGGCCGATGATGCCGCCAACGCCCCAGGCAGTAAGGGTGAGGCCATAGACCGACGCCATCCGGTCGGCATATCTTTCGCGGATAAGCGAAGGCAGCACGCCAAAGCCGCCGCCATAACATAAAAGGACAATACAGACCCCCGCCGCAAAAACGACAGGATTCTTACTAAAAATCAATAGGATAAAAACGACTATCTGGATTGCAAACAACAAACGGAAGGTACTAACGCGGCCAAAACGGTCGGACACAGCACCCCAGAAAAAGCGTCCCAATCCGTTGAACAAGGCACTTATGGCGATAAGGGTTGCTCCGCGACTTTCGAGCAAGGCCTTGTCGGTGAGGCCGTTCAGCCGCAGCAAATCTTGCAGGAGTGGCGACTGGAAAGAAAGAAAAATCATTCCGGCCACAATATTCATCAAAAACATGAACCAGATCAGGCGGTATTGGCCATGCAACAGCATGGGTATTATACGAATATGCGGCTGAGATTGTGTTTCGAGCTTTTCTTTGGATTGAAGAAAGAGGCTAAAAAAGGGTAATACAACCAGGAAAAGGAGTCCAATAACCAGGAAAGTTGTGGCTATATCGTTGGAGAACAAGCGCATGAGAAAAGGTGCGATACCTTTCGACGTCACAAAGGCGCCCAATCCGAAGCCCATCACCACCATTCCGGTAACCAATCCTTGTCGGTCGGGGAACCAGGCCGAGACGGTGGCTACCGGTGTAACATACACCAAACCTAAGCCCATACCGCCGATGATCCCAAAGCCGAGATACAACAAAAACAGACTTCCCGAGGTGAAAGCAAAATAAGCGATGATATAACCGGCTGCATAGAGCAACGAGCCGGTAAGTGCCATCTTTCGTGGTCCGATGCGCTGAAGGTGTCGGCCACCCCAGGCGGCGGTGAGCCCCAGCACGAAAATGGCCAGACTAAAAGTCCAGGCCGTGGTGGAATGACTCCAGCGATAATGGTCCGAAATCGGATTTTGGAAATAACTCCAAGCATAAACCGTGCCTATGCTCAAATGAGCCAAAGTGCCCATCACGGCAATGAGCCAGCGGTTGTAAACTTTTCTCATCGTCATCAAAAAAAAGAAATGCAAAGATAGGAGGACAAAGGCTTCATTCGGCAGAACGAAGATGTGGGGCTGCTATCTGAACACTATTTCGTCAATCACCTCTTTTCCAACAGCTTGGTTCAGATTTTGGATAATTTGGCCACGGGCAAACGATAGTTCGTGCCTCAGTGCGGCCGAATCGAGGTAAACGAAAAGTGTTTTTTTGTGAATAGAAAGGTCGGTAGTGTGCCGGGCAATCATGTTGCCCACCACGCTTTCCCATGACTGGATAAGACGTGTTTGGTCAAACTTCTCTTCCAACTGATACACTTTAAGGAGCTGTGCAATGGCCTGGCCAAGAGATTGCTGGTTATGATCGGTCATGGCGTGTGGTTTTGAATTTGTTCGACAACACCCTGATTTACAGCAAATATCCGATGGTCAATATCGCTTTCGGCAAAAAGTTTGCGGATACGTTGCTCCTGGGTGTCGGTGATAAAGACCTGTCCGAAACTGTCGCGTCCCACCAAGTTGACGATGCTATTCACGCGCCCGTCATCGAGTTTGTCGAAAATATCGTCGAAGAGCAGCACGGGTTTGAAGCCCATGCGGTCTTTGGTGTAGTCGAACTGAGCCAGTTTGATGGCGATGATGAAGGATTTTTGTTGCCCCTGTGAGCCAAACTTTTTCAGCGGATAATTTCCGATACGAAAATCGAGATCGTCTTTATGGATTCCGAAGGTGGTGTAACGCATCTGCAAGTCGTAAGCAAAATTCTTCTTCAGGCTCTCAGCTATCGGTATCTGATGCAAGGTGCTGTCGTACAACACATTCACTTCTTCCGCCGAGTTGGAAACCAAGGCATAATATTGCCGGAAAATGGGGATAAAGGAATGTTGAAATTCCTTCCGTCTTTCGTACAAAAATTGTCCGCTCACGGCAAGCTGTTCGTCATAAAGGCTGAAAAGTGCCTGATCGGTGTGGCCTGCTTCAATACATTGACGGATCAGGGAGTTTCGGTATTGCAGCACCTTGTTGTAATGCAACAAATGATCGAGATAAAGAGGATCAAACTGCGAAATCATCCCGTCCATAAACTTTCGCCGAAACTCACTTCCCTCGTTGATGAGGTCGCGATCGTAAGGCGAGATCATTACCAATGGGATTTTCCCGATATGATCGGCTAAGCGGTCGTATTCTTTTTTGTTGAACCTGAACACCTTTTTCTGGTTGCGTCGCTGAATGCAGCTCACGATGTTGGGGTCGCCACTGAAGCGATACGTGCCATGCACGGCAAAAAACTCGTTGCCGTGGCGGATATTTTGCTGGTCGAGCAGATTGAAATAGCTCTTGCAAAACGAGAGGTAATAGATGGCATCGAGCAGATTGGTTTTGCCGGCGCCGTTGTTGCCGATGAAACAGTTGATTTTCTCGGAAAACTTCAGCTCGGCTTCCCGGTAATTTTTAAAGTCCGTAAGTTTCAGTTGTTCCAGAAACATGTCTGTATCCATCAGTTCGTTTGGCAAAAATAAATGTTTGTGATTGACAGTGCTGCTGCTTATTTTCGGAAGCTGTCCAAATCGGTAGAGATGGAGATATAGTTGGGCGAGCCGACCACATGGAAAGTGGAGCGGGCGTAGTTAATCTGGAATTTCGACACTTTCAGTCCGATGCCCCAGGCGAAACCCACCATGGCCAGCTTGTCGGGGATTTGCATCTCCTGCCGTCTTTTGTAGTTATAGCTTCCGCGCAGGCTGAGATTTTTGCCGATATAAAACTCACCACCGACAATGAAATGCCGCATGAGCTTGTCGGCAAACTTTTCCACACCTTTGGTTTGGCTTTTCACACCGGTGATGGGGTCAATACGTCCTTTCAGGTCAATAGGGTCGTCGTAGGTCAGATCCCATTTCTGGAGGTGATCATACACAATCATCAGTCTGAAAGGCACGTGGTCTAAGCGTTTGGACAATCCGAGCTGTATGGAGAAGGGCATTGCAGAGGCCTGTCCGGGCAGATAGGATTTGATTTCGGAGCCTATGTTGCGTGCGCTGAGCGAGAACAGCCAGCCCGAACGGCTCAGATAAGTTCCTGCCACATCAACGGCCAGACCGAAAGAATTGTAGTTTTCGTATTGCGAGGCAGCCAATTTGGCGTTGGCACCGATGCTGAAGCTCGAGTCTAAGCGGCGGCCCCAACCCAGATTGATGGCATAGTCCGAAGCACCAAAAGTGCCGCCGCGGTTGCCCGTCTCATCGGCATAGTCAAAACGTCCGTAGTTGTAGTATTGCACACTCCCAACAAAATTTCCGGCCTTGCCCAGCTCGCGTCCATAAGCGATATTGCTGAATTTTAGATCGGAGTAATAGTCAACATAGGCCAGACTGAGCTGGTTGTGCATTTCGGGGGTGATGAGGGCCGGATTATACAGGCCGAGCTGGATGTCATTGTCGTCAATAGGAGCCGTTACGCCTCCCAGTGCAGCAAGGCGCGGCGAAAGCGGCACGTTCAGAAAATCGTAAGTACCCCTGCCTCCGGGCTGTGCTTGTGAGGTGTGGAGCGTAAAAAAGAAGAAGAGTGAAAAAAAAGAGTAAAGTATTCGGTTCATTCGGTTCATTTCTTGGGAACAATGTTTTTAACGTTTTTTCTTGAATTTTATTGCGAGCGAATAATGCCGTATAGAAGGTTATTCATCGAAGCAAAAGTTTTCCGGCCGATTGTTTTCCATCGGAAGTCATCACAACGATATAACAATATGGCAAGGCAAAAGCTGAAAGGTCGAGCCTGATGCTTTTGTCATGAACGGCCAGACGCAGCAAGGTTTCACCCTTGGGGCTAAAAACAGTAATCTGACTAATTTTCAAATTGTTATCTATGAGTTCAACATTCACTTCACGTCGGGTAGGGTTCGGAAACATCTTCCAGGTGGCAGGCCGATTGGAGCTGTTTTCGCTGAGAGTTACGATGATTTTCCAGTTGTCGTAGAGGCTTTGAAGCGAGTCAATCGGTTCGGTTCCGTAAGGCACTTGTGGCACATTGAGGTCGAGGTAAAGCGAGTCGGAGCTGTTGGCAGCCTTTGCCATCCGAATGAAAGCCGAAAGCGACGACACTCCCTGATTGAGGCAGCGCGAATCGGCTCCGGGCACTTTGGCACCTTGCAAAGCTGCCATGAGTTTATCGGCAAGGCTTCCTCCCGTATGTAAAAAACGAGCTTCGATGGAGTCCACAATTCCTTGATTCAGAAGGATATTCCCTTGAATGGCATAATTTTTCCCGACACGATGGCCTTTCCAGTTCATACATTGTTCCCCGGTGAAAGAAGCCGCGCGGGGATTTCCGTCGGCATCAAAATCCACAATCCCATATGGCCGCTTGGCTGCCTGATACTGAACATCGTTGGCCACAAGCCAGTCAATGATTTGCTGAGGCGACAAGCCTTCCAACATTCGGTTGTAGGCATTTTGCTGGTTGGTGGCATGCCAGTACGACTGGGTGTGAATGGCGCCACGGCCGGGAATGACATCGCTGATGATGCGTGCTCCGCCGGCGATGGCTGTCTGGTCAATACAACTTGCCCCGGCGCTGCCCACCTCGCCGGTGAGGGTATCAACCGCCACAATCGAAAAAGTGTCCTGAGCTGCAAGGGAATAAGGCAAAAACAATAAAAGAAAATACAATGCGCTGTGTTTCATATCAAGAGGTTTTTCGAGCCGTTGATCATCCCAAACCGCCCGTGGCTTTGAAACAACGAAAATAGCACTTCCATTTCAAATGAACGATTTATATACCGTACTTTTGTAAAAAATCATCCTTCAACCGGCTGACTTCAATATTTCATGGAATATGTCACTCTGGCGCGTACTTCTTTGCATACTGTTTCCCCCTTTAGCCGTTGTTGACAAAGGCTGCGGGTCGGTTCTCATAGTTTTTCTGCTCACCCTTGCCGGCTGGATTCCCGGAGTCCTGGCGGCTTTAATCATCAATAAAAAATGAGCGGTTTCATTCATTTTTTTCTTCGCAAAAAGGCCATCCTCACTCTTATTACAGCCATGTTTCTGTGCTCATTTTCGGCTTTCGGGCAGCAGAAAATTGTGCTTCGCGGCGATATGTTTTTCAATTTCAGCACCAAAGGTGATGTTGGCAAATGGGTTGACGAGCAGTCGCTTGCAGGTGATCCGGCAACGGGCAACGGAGGTCAGCCGTCAACGGTTTTCAGTCCGGGCTGGGAAGACCGCGAGGTGTATTATCCGGCCATGATTGTGCTCGATCTCGGAAGGCTTTACAACCTTTCCTCGCTTTGGCTTTTCGATGTGAACGACAGCGACAGCCTCTTTGTTTACACAGGCAATCCCGGCGGATGGCAACTGAAGGGTAGCCTTTTGCTGAACACTTTCAACAGTTGGCGGGTGGTAACGCTGAACACGCCCTCGCGTTTTCTGATGTTCCGGCTACGAAGCCCTTCCACGCGGGTGGCCGAGATTGTGCTTTACGGAAGCCCTGCCGGTACAGCTCCCGCTCCTCCGGCACCACAGCCCATGGCGCGACCTTTGATGCGCAACTTCATGGGAGTTAACGGTTTTGTGGACGACCCGTTGAACAAGATTGCCTGCGTTGGCAACCTTCGCGAATACCACAACTGGGGCTGGGACGAAGGCAACCACGATACTACCTATACCGGTTTCCCATCCAACCAATACGCCTGGAATCCAAGCTGGGTGAGCGGCCCGGATTGGGGCTTTTATTTCGACGATTTTTATGGCAGCCTCAGGCAAAACAACATTGCCGTGATGCCCGATCTGCAAGGCACGGCGCCATATATTACCGGTTTCAACGACTCGCTCGAACAACATAAGCCGCTCAGCCCGGGCGAGAATGCGTTGGCACCGGCCTCCTATGCCGAACATGCCGACTATACCTTTCAGTTTACAGCCCGCTACGGCCAGAAAACAGTCAGTCCTTCACTGCTGAAACTTCGGCCCGATCAACAGCCGCTCTCCGGACTGTCGCTCATTCGTTATCTTGAAAACTGGAATGAGCCCGACAAATGGTGGTTTGGGCGCGGCGGTTATTTCCGTGCCGATGAGTTTGCATCCCTTTGCAGCGCCGACTATGACGGCCACAATACTACCTTAGGCACCAATGCGGGAATGAAAAATGCCGATCCTTCCATCAGAATGGTGATGGGCGGATTGGCCTCGCTCAATTTGGAATATATCCGCTGCATGAAACTCTGGAGCGATTATAACCGTCAGGGCGGCTTTCCGGCCGATGTGCTCAATTTTCATCATTATTCCGAAAACGGCAGCCATGGCATCAGTCCCGAAGACGACAGCCTGAAGCAGAAACTTGAAGCCGTTGTCAGTTACCGTAACACTTGGCTTCCAGAGAAAGAAATATGGCTCTCGGAGTTTGGCTACGACACCCATCCCGACAGTCCGCAGGCCGCTGTTGCAATTGACACGAACGACATTTACGAAGTTCAGGCTCAATGGATTATGCGTTCCTATTTAGCTGCGGCAGCCGCCGGAATTGACAAAGCGTTCGTGTTTATGTTGCGCGATGTGAATGCCCCCAACCCGAACAAGTACAACAGCTCCGGCCTCACCAACGAGATCTGGAACGGCCATCAGCCAAAGAAATCGTGGTACTATGTGAGCACCATGAGCCGGCAGTTGGCCGACACC
>JBDHYV010000100.1:0-8986 GCA_039811545.1 Bacteroidales bacterium
TCAAAAATAAGGCTTTTCAACGGATTGTTGTCATCAAAGTTCAATAGGATTCCTTATTGTCTGAATAGATACACTCGTGTCGGCATTAGCGGCAAAAAAAAAAAAACAAAAGAAAAACGCAAACAACGTAACCCCAATCTGCGTTTCCAGAGTATCTTCTGAAAACATAGAAAGCACCATAATTAGCCAGAACACAAAAAATCGTACATTAAGGTATGCCCTCCGGTATAAAAGCAAGAAAACAAGTACACCAACAAAGCCAATGAAACCAAACACTCCGAATCCAATCCAGATAGAAAGATATTGGTTATGCGAACGCCATCGCACTTCAGGTTTGAGCCTGCTGTTCATCTCATCATAAATCTGCCTGAAGGCATCGGGAATATCGCCCGTGCCCACACCCCACCAGAAGTGTTTTTGAATAAGCATTAGACTTGCTTTCAGATGCTCAATCCTTTGCATGAAGCTGCTTCCGCTGGGATCGTTCATATAAATGGATTGCTGGTATCCGGTGATGATTTTCGAGATACGGTTCGACAGTCCGGGCTTGGTGATATATTCCCGATTAGCAATTCCATTTTCAATATGACGGATATCCTCGGTACTCAATGCGGCTACGCCTTCGGCATCTTTTCGTAAGTCGGCCGAAGTCAGATAGCGGATGATAGTGTACATTATCAACTGTCCGGCATCGTCTCTCCCATAAAAATCATAATGACTACGTTGGTTCCAGGCTTGTGAAAGCTCCTCTTCTGCAAAATATATCCCTACATACCTGCCGTTTTCAACTCCAAAATGAATCGTATCGTGACGATATACGTTTCCTAACTTGGATAATTTGTCGAGTTTACTGATATCTAACGGTTTATGTGTCGTCAGCCTTGTTGAAACCATGGCAACATAGTACATTGATCCGATAAAAAATAAAATAGCAAAAACGAACAATACTAATTTTGTTCTCCATGAAGCCGATCGAAAAATGAGGCGCATCAGGAGTATCAGTAAGATGATAAAAACACTCAAAATACCTATAACAGACTCAAGAATAATGAGATATACAATGAACCATGAGGCTGGTAAAGTCAGGAAAAGTTGCTGCTTCAACGAAATCTTCGGAGAAGAAAAAATTTCGATCAGGAGCAAAAAAAACGAAAATACCACCATCAGGGCGAACCGAACCGAACTGATGAAGGGCGAAATGTCGCGGATGTCGTCGAAATCGCGTTTTAGGTAAAGGCGGATGCTAATGAGAGTTCCCACAAAAACAGCCAAGACAAACATTCTGCGTAGCACATTGGTTTGCACTTGACTTAATCGCGGCATTGAGGCCATCACGAGCGGCAGGATTAATAAAGGCAGCTTGGTGCGAATATCCTTCCATGCATACGCAAAGTCGCTGGTATTCGACAGGCCAATAATATGCAGCAAAAACAAAGAGGTAATCCCCAGTGCAACAGGGTTGTCAAAAAACAGCCTCATCTTCATCTTTAGCGATCTGCCAAAATCCAAAAGCAATTGAACCAAATATTGCCAGATTCGTTTTAAAAAGATTCCGTTATGAGAAAACGGTTGAAGCCTTACCCCATGAGCTGCCCAAAAAAGAAGCAACAATATCTCGAAAAGGGTGAGCGTAAATTTAGAAAAAGGAAGACTGATGGCGATGAGCACCATCAGTATAAAATAGGGCGAAGCCTCCCTCCGAAATTCCTCCTTCAGCATAAATCCTGTTTGGCGGTTATTTGTTTCCTCCCAAAATAGTTTTGTATTCCAATGTATTACGCAAAATCTTTATAGCTGCCTCTAGGTCATCGTCCTGCTTCAAGGCTGAGATAATCTTCCCCTTCTGATAATAGTAACGTGATACAATTTCTATCATAAGCAGTTTCCCTATCTCATCGCGATGTTTTCTGATGTCTTGTTCTTTAATCTTATGAAACTGAATTTCAAGTGCTTGCAACTGTTCGGTAACATCAGAAAGATAACTTTCGTTTTCGGCGATTTTTTTCAATTCACCAATCATTTTTTCACTTTCGGTGGTATAGTTAAATTCTTCTTTTTCAATATATTCCATAAAATCGTTATAGATTTCATCCGTGATTTCAAATTCGTTAGGCAGCGTAATTGACGGATGGCTCATTGCAAAACGGTTGGCATATTTAAAAATGAGATTTGCAGTATAGAGATTGGCCGTAACGGGACTAAATACTGGCGATTTCACCTTGATGTCGGGTGTGATACCACCGTTATCATAAACTGTTCGTGCGTTGCGTGTTTTAAATGATGAGGCAAGAGAATCAGGAATTTTGCCACCGTTTTCGGACTTATGGCTATAGTCAATAGCCTGAATACATCTTCCGCTTGGAATATAATATTTTGCGACTGTGATTTTTAGCTGTGTTCCGTATGACAAAGGCACTACATTCTGAACCAGCCCTTTACCAAAGGTTTTTTGTCCTACAATCACAGCCCGGTCTAAGTCTTGCAACGAGCCGGCCAGAATCTCGCTTGCCGAAGCACTGCTTTCGTTCACCAAAACAGCGATAGGAATAGTGAGGTCGAGCGGGGCAAAACGGGTGCGGTGAACGCTGGTGCGTTCGGGCGATTTGCCCTTTGTTGAAACAATCAGTTCATTTTTGTTGACAAAAAGGTTCGCAATATCAACGGCTTCGTTAAGCAACCCTCCCCCATTTCCGCGTAAGTCAATGACTAAACCCTTTAGTTTCTGTCCGTTCTGTAACTTCTGCAAAGCTTCTTTGAATTCTTTGGCCGCGTTTTGCGTGAATCCGCTAAGCAAGATATATCCCAAGTCATTGTCTAAGATGGTGGAATAAGGAATGTTGTCGAGTTTGATCTTTTCGCGGGTAAGCTCCACATTCAGAGGATCTTCGCGGCCTACTCTTTTAATTTTGAGTTTAACGGATGAGCCCGGCACCCCTTTCAACAACTCGCTAATTTCGGACGAACTTCTTTTGAACGCATCCACTCCATTGATTTCCAATATGATATCTCCAGGAATAAGTCCGGATTTCTGAGCCGGAAAGCCCTCGTAAGGCTCGCTAATAATCACATAATCGCCAAGTTGCTGAATCAACGACCCAATCCCTCCATATTCGCCAGTGGTCATAATCCGCATATCTTCGGCCTGGGCTTCCGACACAAAAACAGTGTACGGATCAAGATCATCGAGCATGGCATGGATAGCGGCTTCGTTCAGTTTGGCCGGATTAATGTCATCAACATAATTGATATTCAACTCTTTAAATACACTGTTATAGATATCAATGCTTTTTGAAATCTCGAAATTATTATTAGTTTGGGCAAACGACCTTGATATTGTGAAGCCGATATTAAGTGCAAGAGCAATTGCGAAAATGGTTTTTTTATACATAACTTAGGTTTTTTTCTTATTTTTTAAGGAACAGGGTCGTAGCCGCTTCCACCCCAGGGGTGGCACGACGCGAGGCGTTTGACGGCCATTTTTCCGCCTTTCAGAATACCGTATTTCTGAAGTGCTTCCACGCTGTAATGCGAGCAGGTGGGCGAATAGCGACACGAACGCCCGATATAGGGCGAAAGGGTGTATTGGTAAACCCGTATAAACCCGATGGCAACAACCGAAAACAGTTTATTGATCCCCTTCATTCAATTTCATTAAACGTTCGATTACCAAGATTATTTTATCTTCCAGTGGTTGGAATGTTTCGATTTTTTTTGACACATAAACCAGCCCAACATCAACATTATTGAGTTTTTTATCAGCCGCAGCGATATTTTTTCGCCATCCTTCTTTTATACGCCGTTTCAACAGGTTACGATCAACGGCATGTTTAAAATTGCGTCGCGAAACCGAAACCAACAACCTTACAGGCTGCATTGCGTTACCATGACGGCGTGTATAAACTACCCGAAAAGGGTAAATAAAGAATGCTTCGCCCCCACTGAAAAGGTTGTGAACCGCTTTCAGCCCTTTTACACGCATTGTTCTGGGCAAATGTTGATTTGTCATGTTTTCAACAAAAAATCGCCGCGCAAAGATACGGCCAAAACCCACGTACTCTGCACAAGTAGAACGATAATAAAACGGTGTAAAAGTCAGACATCACAACGAGATTAGGCGGTTTTCTTGAGAATACGACAATTTACCGCAAAAATATCGCCAAGCGGCAGTGCAAAAATGATAATTTTCATAATAATTTGTATATCAGCTAATTATCATTTAATCGGAATGACAAATATACACCCAAACTGTGAATTCTGATTTATGGATTCACAAAATTTTCATAAAAATGAACATTATGGGTAAAAAAATTCCTCAAATAATGTTGGCAAAGATGAAAAATTATTAACATTGCACCGAAATTTAAACTTACAGCTATCAGATAGTTACCCGTCAGCGTACTTTGTTCAACCCATGTATCACCGTATCGCCATAACTGTCTTTTATGCTGGAGAATTTTTCTTCCAGCAGGCTGCAACCCATGTCAGATCGAAAATTATCCGCTTCGCGAGCATTTCATGCCTCCTTCAATAAACTTTCATCTTTATCAAACATTTAAATTTCTCATCAAAAGTATTTTTTCACAATGAAACAGGGAAAGAAAAAGGTGCAACCAAAAATGCACCAGAGAGATCTCAACCTAAATGATGAATTTGCCAAAAAGCCTGTAAAGAAAGGCACTGTCAAACGCGACCGGAAACTCAGTATCTACGACCGGGTGGACGATGATGAAGAGAATCTGGAGTTCGATTTATACGGGTATGAGGAAGAAGAGACCGGAGAAGACGATAGCGAGTTTTAATGCTGATTCTATTTTTCCATTTTAGAGAATAGCAAGAATAAAAAGGTTGTTTCGGTTGATGAGACAGCCTTTTTTTCCGTTTGGGGCCGACTCACAAGTCGGCCATAGGCTTGGCACCATCTCGAAGCAACATAATTCGTATTTTTGCCTCAACAATGGGATTATGAAAAAAGAAATTGTACAGATTGAGTGGTATCGTTACGACGATGTGGGGGAGCTTTCGCATGACGACCGTTTATTGCTTGAGCAAGCCCAAAAAGCTGCGTTGCTGGCTTATGCGCCCTATTCACATTTCAAGGTAGGTGCGGCAGTACGGCTTGCGGGCGGGACCATCGTGACGGGCAATAATCAGGAAAACGTGGCTTATCCCTCGGGGCTTTGCGCCGAGCGGGTGGCGCTGTTCCATGCCCATGCCACCAATCCGGGCATGAAAGTCGAAGCCATTGCCATAACCGCTATTGGCGCAAAGGCCGTAATTGACGAGCCAGTAGCTCCTTGTGGTGCTTGCCGGCAGGTGATGGCTGAGTTTGAGCATCAATCGGGAATCAACCTGAAGGTGATCATGCAAGGCCAAACAGGTCAGATTCTGGTGGCACCCTCAATGGCCGGATTATTGCCATTTTCGTTTCTAAATGACTTCTTGAATAAATACTAACAGCATGAATTACAAGGTACTACTCATAGCTCTACCGATTCTTCTTCTTTCGTTCAAAGCCGATATGCCAGCATACCGTCTGTTTTCAGGCAAAGGAAAAGAAGTGAAGTTTAAGACTGTTGTAAAAGCCGCTCTGAAAGCCGATGTAGTCTTTTTCGGCGAGTTTCACAACAACCCCATCGCCCATTGGCTGCAATTTGAGCTCACAAGGCAACTCTTTCGCGAACATCAGGCAGGAATCGTTCTTGGAGCCGAGATGTTTGAAACCGATAATCAATCTGCTCTTAATCAATATCTTGCAAACGAAATTGAACTTGACAGTCTAAAAAAAGCAGCCTGACTCTGGCCAAATTTTAAAACCGATTACGCACCCTTGGTTGATTTTGCCAAAGAAAACCATCTCAGATTTGTGGCCAGCAACATTCCCCGCCGCTATGCCTCAATGGTCTTTCGCAACGGCTTCGAGGCACTTGACACACTACCTGACAGTGAAAAACAATGGATTGCGCCACTTCCCGTTGCTTACGATGGAAGCCTCTCGGGATACAGTGATATGCTTAAAAATATTGGCGATATGGGGCACGGACGGCAAATGGACAATCTGCCTAAGGCCCAGGCTATCAAAGATGCTACAATGGCGTGGTTTATACATGAAAACCTCGAGAACGGAAAAATTTTCATCCATTACAACGGGGCATATCACAGCGACAACTACCAAGGCATTATCTGGTATCTGAAAAGACTGAATCCTGAACTTAAAATACTCACCATCACCACGGTTGAAAGTAATGACAAACCAGAGTTTACGGCCGACAAAAAAAATGTTGCCGATTTTATTGTGGTAACTCCTTCTACTTTAACCAAAACTCATTAATCAACCAATTCGGGAGCAGACCGGTCGGCCAATATGTACAGCATTGGCCATATTACCTCAATTCCATGAAAAATGATTGAAACGAAGGATTTTTTCAAAATGTTATATTTCTGAATACCAATGGTTTGAATTTGTAAATAAAGATTTCTTTCCGAATTTTTATTTGTGTTTATAGAATTTTCGTAATTTTGGTAATTCATTACCCGAAACCGAGATGTCGAAAATCGTAACCCTCACCGAAGGAGCCTCCATTGCCCTGCACGGCATGATTATCGTTGCACGTTCAGGCGGAAAAGCCAACGTCATACAGATTTCAGAAGTAACCAACAGCTCGAAGCATCATGTGGCGAAGATTTTTCAACGGCTTGTCAAAGACAACTTTTTAGAGTCGCACCGTGGTCCGAGCGGAGGTTTTAGCCTTAAAAAAGACCCTTCCGACATCACCTTATTGGATATTTACGAATCCATTGAAGGGAAGATCGAGATGACGGCCTGTCCCCACGACAAATTGGTTTGTCCGTTCGACAAGTGCATCATGAACAATGTTACGTTTAAGATGACGGTTGATTTCCGCGATCATCTTCAAAAACACACTTTGGCCGATTTTCTTTAATTCTCTATTGGCACTTAAAGCGATAGGCTCAGTGTTGTTCTTGGCTACAAATCCCTCCGTGATAGCTCACCAAACCCTCTGTAAGTCGCTGTTTTACTATGGCTTGCTTTTTAAAACCATGATTTGTCATGCTTTGGTCGAGTAGGTTTTTAAAATGGAAAGCCACTGAACCCACAAAAGCCACCGTTGAATCGTAAACTCCGGGGTATTTTGACAGTTGAGCCGAAACAAAATCATCGAACGCACTGCTGACGATTCTGGCACAATCCTGCTCACCGATATTTTCGCCAACGAAAGGCATAGCCGATGCAAAGAAATTGCCCGGATTCTCGATCTGGTAGATTTTACGGATAAGGCTATGAAAATCAAGTCCATTACGGCGATAATACTCCTGAATGATGGGTGCCGGCAGTTCTTCGTTCAGAAGGGCACGAATAAATTTCATTCCGATATAAGTTCCGCTTCCTTCATCGCCCAGCATGAAACCAAGCGAAGGCACTTTTAGCTCAATATCTTTTCCATCATACCAGCAGGTATTGCTTCCTGTTCCAAGAATGCACACCACTCCCGGTTGGCGGCCAAGCAGTCCGTGGGCCGCAGCCAATAGGTCGGAATGTACACACACTTGAACATCCGGAAACCATTGTTTCAACAGGTTTTTCACCAAATCGCAATTCAAATCACCGGTGCAGCCCGTGCCATAATAGGTAATCTGTTCCACATCGGCGCGCATGATTTCAGGTAAAAGACCCTGCTGCACAATCTGATGAAGGTTTTCTTTAGCGTGATAATTAGGGTTGAATCCTTTAGTTTCGATCATTTTTTTCAACTCACCAGTTTTGGAAACAAGCAGCCATTCAATTTTGGTCGTTCCGGCTTCGGCAATAAGTTTCATTTTTATCAGGTTTTAAATTATTTCATACAAGGAATATGTGTTCCGTTAAGGTCGTACATCTCGCGCAACGCACTCACAGTCAGGCACGAATGGATGGGTAAGATGCCGATGATATCACTAGCTTTCAAGTCGTTCATCTCCTTAGTAGTGCGGACGATGCCATGTTCCTGCGAAAGGGATTCGAGCCAGGCTCCTGCCAAAGGAGGTGTCCAGCCGGATTCGGTGAACCGCACCACATAGCCAAACAGCCTGAAATGGTTGTCGGCTTCAATAAATTCGCGCGAAAAATGCACAGCTCCGCCATAGATAATCAGGCGGTTCTTGCTTTTCTGTATCTCAACAACCGGACAAGCCACGGCTATGGCGATATCATCGAGTGTACAGGAGCCAAGGTGGTACTGCATCAGGTCGTAAAACACAAAATTGCCTGGTCTCCATTCATCGAAATAGTGATTCATTGAGGCTTTGGAGCAACTTGGCGTGTCGCCCCAGCTTGTCATCAGGCCGGGGTCGAGCCTTCGGCGGAGGTTATCGAGTCTTTCGCGACCTATATCGGCAATTTGTTGAATTTCGGCAAGTCCGCGCACGGTGTATGTATTGCCGCCATGAGCAAGCAAGCCCGCAAGACGGGTATTTTGCGAACTTCGGGTAAGCGAAGCCAGCACTTCAACATCATCGAATTGCCCCGCCTCGATGCCGGACCTACCATAACCGGTGTCTATTTTAAGAAAAACATCAACCGGACTGCTCAGCGACTGCTGAAGAATGTTTAGGGTATCAGCTGAGGCAGTAACGAGGGCAATTTTTGCCAGTTGTTGGAGCTCGGCAATCTGTCCGATTTCACGGGGATTAAATGGAAAAGCAATGGTGATATCGTCCCATCCGTGATGTGCAAAATAGCTTGCCATGCTCACTGATGAAACCGTGATCTTCCTAACACTCTTAGCGCGAAAAATCTCGCCAATCAAGCCCGACTGATGGGTCTTGAAATGCGGCCGAAACGCCGCACTTGCATCGTGGCAACGTTTGGCCATCCGGGCAACATTTTGTTCCACGCGGCCAATATCCACAATCAGACTAGGTCTCTTTACAACATCATGGAAGTTCATCAAATCGAATGATTGTGTCGAATTGCCACAAAATTACATCA
>JBDHYV010000101.1:0-8950 GCA_039811545.1 Bacteroidales bacterium
GATAACCCATTGCCCATTACGCATTGGTTTATGCTTGGCGGACAATCGAATTTTAGCTATTTCGACGGTTTTATCCCTTTTGCAGGACATCGTTTTGTGGAGAAAGCCGGAATGAATCAGGCTACTTTTCATTTTGCCTGGCAATATAAATTTTCCAATAAGTTCTATTTCAGTCCGATGATTGATGTGGGTACTATTTCGGAAAATTTTGCCGACCTGTTTGTATCATCTGGAGTGATGGCCGGATATGGCGCCACTTTTTCATACGACAGCTTTGTGGGGCCTATTGAGCTGAGCCTGATGGGAGGAAATCATACCAAAGAATTGCAGTTTTTTATTAATATTGGATATTGGTTTTAACGAATAACATCTTATGAAATACAAAAGAGTTTTACTCAAGTTGAGTGGCGAAGCCCTAATGGGCAACCAACAATATGGCATTGATCCGGTGCGATTGAACGAATATGCCGATGAAATTAAAAAAGCTGCCGAAACAGGCACCCAAATTGCCATCGTCATTGGCGGCGGCAACATTTTCAGGGGATTACAAGGAGCCAGTCAAGGTATGGATCGGGTGCAGGGCGACTATATGGGGATGATGGCCACCGTGATCAACAGCATGGCCATCCAATCAGCATTGCAGACACTCGGAATGAAAACGGCTCTGCTCTCAGGAGTTTTTATTGACAGAGTTGCCGATTCGATGAGTGGGCCTAAAGCCATTGCCTTGCTCGAAGAAGGAAATATGGTGGTGATTGCCGGCGGAACAGGTAACCCCTTTTTTACGACCGATACGGCTGCTGCTCTCCGCGCTATCGAAATCAATGCCGACGTGATTCTGAAAGGTACACGAGTGGACGGAATCTATAATGCCGACCCGGAAAAAGTACCTGATGCCGTGAAATATCATCAACTGACTTTTGAAACAGCTTACGAAAAACAACTTAAAGTGATGGATCTCACTGCCTTCACTTTGTGTATGGAGAACAACATGCCTATCCTTGTCTTCGACATGAACAAACAAGGCAATCTGCTCAATGTGCTTCGTGGAGAAGATGTGGGAACCATCGTAACCCGTTGAGTGATGTTGTGATGGAAAATCCGGCTGGAAAATTTTGGTCGCGGACTTTGTTTTGGGGCATTGTGGCAGTGGCGGCAGTCGTCAGACTTTGTTGCCTTGGCTCCATCCCCTTTATGCACGATGAGTTCAGTGCGCTTTTTCGTACCGGATACAATAGTTTTGGACAACTTATCACCAAAGGTGTCACTCCTGATGCACACCCTGCCGGTGCGCAACTCATTCTTGCTGCCACAACGGCATTGGCCGGATGGGACGAGTTTTGGGTGAAACTACCTTTTGCCTTAATGGGTTTGGGCTCGGTTGTACTGGTTTACGGCATTAGCCGAAAGGTGTTCAACAAAACTTCGGCATTGTTTGTTGCTTCGTATGTGGCTGCGACACAATTTTTTGTGTTTTATAGCCAGATTGCACGCCCTTATAGCTCAGGATTGTTTTTTCTGTTGCTTGCCACATTGGCTGCGGTGGAACTTGTTCGTTCTGACAAAAAACAAGCGTTTTGGGTAGCTCCAATATTTGTGATCGCGCTGGTTGCATCGTCCATGATGCACTATTTCGCCATGCTGATGGCAGGTTTTCTCTTTCTTGGATTTGCCTGGATTGCAGGGCGACAAAACTGGAAACGCACTGCAATGATGGGTTTGGCTGCCGTTGTCCTTTATGCACCAAATTTTCCGGTGATGTGGAGCCAGCTCTCAGCCGGAGGAATTGGCGACTGGCTTGGACGTCCCACGAGCCGATATCTTCCCGAGTTTTTGGCATATAGCGTGCATTTTTCCTGGGCTTTGGCCTTAGTGCTGGCAACTTTCTTTTTTCTTGGACTTCGGACAAAACATGCCGAAAAGCCGACAGATAAACAGTGGATGATTGTATTTATCGCATCCTTTGTGCTTTCGTTTGCCATTGGGATGGCATACTCATTTTTGCGAACCCCGGTCATTCAATATAGCACTCTTTTTTTTAGTTTCCCGTTTTTTGTAATGGGGCTTGCCGGTTTGATGCGACCGATGAAACCAACATTCAATGTGTTGATGACCGTACTTATATTGGGCGTTTCGCTATTCACACTTACATTGGAACGCAAACATTTCTGGATGATGCAACATCAGGGTTACGAACAGATTGCCAGCCGTTTTGCTCAAAACCGAAAAACTTTGGCCGATAGTGTGAGCCTTGCTGCCGTGGGTGGTTCGGAGCGGATGCTCGATTTTTATCAGCAGCGTTTTGGGGTGGATAGCGTTCGACTTTTTAACAAAGACCACGCGATGGCCGACTTCGAGAACTGGGTAGATCATTGCTCAACGCCCTGGTTTGCTGTTGGCTGGACCGACTATGCCTCATTTCAATGGGTAGAATATGTGCGTTCGCGCTTTCCACGACAGGTTGAACACGAAAACTGGTTCAATTCGGGTTATTATCTTTTTCGACGCGATACCCTGGCAAGCGAGCTGAATCAAAAAGCGGAAAAAACTTATTTGTTAGAGCGAAACTCACGGGGTATCAAGAATTTTTCTGAAGACGACGAATTCGGACTATTGTGGGAAATTCCGACCGATTCGGCTTTGACACCTTTTAATGGTATCTGGGTGGCCGGTGTCGAACTCATTGCTCATTCAACGATGAGAAACGCCTCAATCGTGATGGAAGTGAAAAAGGATTCGCTGCCACAACCTCTGTTATGGCGCTCCTGCGACCTGAGTGGCCGCCAATTGATGCCCGGCGACACAAGCCGCATTGTCATTGCCTATCATCTCGATTCAGGCCCCGCCATGAAACCTGGAAGTGTGCTTCGCTTGTATGTCTGGAACAGCGGGCACGAAAAATTTACCGTTACCAAACGCTGGTTTTATACCCGCAAATACGAGCCTGTCCTTTTCGGACTCTACAAACATTTATAGCGATATAAGGAAGTCGTTGATATTTTATAAGATGATGTTCCGATTAATTGACATGGTGCAAAAATTTAAATAAATCTCCCTGAAAACGAAGCGGTTTTATTGAAATTATCTCAACTTTTTTAAATTTGCACTTTTAACAAAATATCTACAGCAATGGATTTAACAAGTTTGTTGAGTAGCCCGATTGGGCAGGGAGTGATTCAGACAGTATCATCGCAGTTGGGGATGAACCAGAAGCAGGCTTCTTCGGCAGTGAATGTGGCAGTGCCTGCCATTCTGGCCGGTTTGACAAAAAACGCCCGGACAAGACAGGGAGCCGAAAGTTTGAACAAGGCACTCGAGGCGAAACACGATGGGTCGCTTTTGGAAAATATTGCCGAGCTGTTTCAGTCGCAAACAGGTGCACTTCAGCAAGATGGCAATAGCATCTTAGAGCATATTTTTGGTTCAAACAGGGCGGCAGTCGAAAAGGGTGTAGCACAACAGTCGGGCTTGACTTTAGAGAAAGTAAAGCCCTTACTTGCAATCCTTGCACCAATTGTGATGGCCTATGTCGGAAAACAAAAACGCCAGTCGAAAACCGCTTCAGGCGGTTTGGGCGATTTGCTGGGCGAACTGCTTAGTGCTGGTGCTCCCTCTAAAAAGGGCGGCGGTAGCCTGCTCAGCACCATTGGCGGACTGTTGGGTGGAGGCACTAAGAAAAACAATGGTGGCTTAATTGATGATATTTTAGGCGGACTGCTGAAATAAGAGTGGGTCAACCCCGACCCTTAAAAGCCCTGAATTGTATTGTGCAAGCTCAGGGTTTTGTTGTTTTTGCATTTTTTGTATGTGATAGCACTTAGAAAATCCAAAACCACTTTTGCTTTACTCAACGCATAAAAAACACTCCGAGTCTTAATCGGCTCAGCTATGAAGGCATTGGGAAAGCAAACGAAAAACAACGATTTAAATCGAATAGTCAAAACCAATACTGCTGATTCACTTTTACGAGAAGTAGCTGAAATTGAATTTGTGAGGTGCATTTTAAAAGAAAATCGAAACAAATTGAAAGTATAGGACTGTCTTTCGAGAAAGAAAGGCTCAGAAATCATCGAAGGGAGCTGAAATTGACAGATGAATATGAAAATTTAATTTTGAAAGTAAGGATTTTCATACATTCTTCCAAGCTGCAAACAAACAGTTTCGCCAAAATGATTTTTTGCCTTAAATTTGTGCACCAAATTCAGCGTTATGACAGAAGAATCCCAATTTGTACTGGAAACTACAAAAGAGAGTATGGAGCAAGCCATCGGTCATTTTGAACGGGAGTTGCAGAAAATCAGGGCCAGCAAAGCCAATCCAGCAATGCTCAGTGGCGTTGTGGTGGAGTATTATGGTGCGTTGACACCCATCGAGCGCCTGTCGAACATCAACACGCCCGACCCCAGGCAGATCATCGTGCAGCCTTTCGACAAATCATCACTCCACTCCATCGAAAAAGCTATCATGGCCGCCAACCTCGGTTTCAACCCGATGAACGATGGCGAGTTGCTGCGCATCAATGTGCCGCCGCTCACCGAAGACCGTCGGCGCGATCTGGTGAAAAGAGCTAAAAATCAGGCCGAAGAGGCGAAAGTCAGCGTCCGCAATGCCCGACGTCAAGCCAATATTGACGCCAAAAACCTCGAAAAAGACGGTGTGCCGGAAGACGAAGTGAAGCGGCTGCTCGAAAAAATCCAGGAAGTCACAGATGGATTTATTGCCAAAGTGGACAAGGTCCTCGACATCAAAGAAAAAGATATTCTAACTGTCTGATTCGTTGTCAGAACCTTTTTTGCGGATTTTCCGACGGTTGCGGAGTAGTTTGATTGCCATCTCGAGCAGCGAAACAGCGAGGGCAGGGCTGCCAAAAATCTGTGCAAGAAGATTGCGAGTCAGGTTGGCCGGCTGCAATTGCTCGGTCAGATCTTCATAGCTTTCCTGAAGAGCTATCTCGTGTTTTTCGGCTTCCTGTTCCATAAACACAATCTGATCCCCGATGGACGAGAACCTCACCGTGGGAGGTAGTCCTACGCCAGGAATCTCACTGTTGGCCATGGTATTGTTAAACCGACGAATGAGCGGATCCATGAAAAACCTACGACGCCCCAGATAAACAACGATGCCCAAAAGCGCATAAAGCCCTGCAACAATGAGAAAAGCAAGTGGAAAGCTCTCCAGAATTTCGCCGAGCCAATAAACAAGTGCAAACGAAAGCATGGCCACAAACATAGCGGCAATAAACAGCAGGATGATAAACGTCAGAATGGCTGAGGTGAGGGTGGCAATGCGCTTGCTCAGATGAAGGCCGACAAGGCTCAATCTGATGTTCAGATAGGCTTTCAGCTCGGCCACGAGCCGAGCCGTAGCTGCATTCAATGAGTTAGTCATAAATGTAAATTTTATATTGAAACGGCTTTTAAAGCCTTTCTTCAAGTTTCTTTTTAAGATCTTCTAATTTGTCTGTCAGGTCTTGTGCCATCTTGTTACTCAGGTCGCCAGCTTTGTCTTTCAAGCCCTGACGGTTCTCTTCATCTAAAAGATAAACGGCAGCAGCACCAAGAGCAGCTCCCAAAAGAAGCCCTCCAAAAAACGAAAATGTTTCTCTTTTCATTGGAAATAGAGTTTGTGTGATGTGTGAGATCAAAAGTACGAATTTTCTTAATCTGAATCGGACTCAAATCGTTAAGACATTGTTTCAACAGATTTTGTATATTGATTGAAAATGACTTTTGCTACCGTATAAACGGGTACGGCTGCCACCATTCCCATGATGCCGCCAATATTTCCACCGATGATAATCACTAAAAAAATCTCGATGGGATGGGCTTTCACGCTTTTGGAATAAATCACCGGCTGCAGCACGAAATTATCCACTAAATTGGCGAAAATAAAAGCACCGATGATGATGGTAGCCGTGTATGCGAGCTTGTCGAAAGCCCCGTTGGCCAGCACATAGATTACTCCAAGCAGGGTTCCGGCCACCGATCCGATGAGGGGGCCAAGATAGGGGATGATGTTCATCATGCCTCCAATGAAACCGATGAGGATGGCATTGTTAATGCCAAAAATGGCCAGAATGGTGGAAATGATGATCATCATGCTGAAAAGGTCGAGCAGCAGACCGATGAAATAGCGGCTGAGGAGTTTGCGCGATTCAATCAGGATGTTGCGTGCGGCGGGTTGGTGTGCTTTGGGCGTAATCCAAAGGATAAAATTGCGTACTAATTCTGGCTCTTTCAAAAAGAAGAAGCTGAGAAACAAAACAATCGAAAAAGCCATAAAAAATGAACCGGTGATACTGACTACCGAGCCAAAAGCCTGCGAAACGTAGGAGAAACTGACCAAATCTTTCAACTCGTTTTGTGCTACTTCTAAAATATCCTGCCCCGATTGTAAAAAACCGTAATTGGCCAGATAATCGTTAAGCTCGTGAAGGAAGTCTTTGTAGTAAAGGCTGATCATCTGCGAGTCAATGGTTGTAACCATATAGGCTTGGTCGGCAATCAACGGACCGAGAAAGAGGATGAAAAAAGAAAGCAATACGAGTATCAACGCCATTGTAATCAATGCGCCGCCGGTTGTGCCAAGTTGAATGTTTCGGATGTGCATCTTGCTCAACAGGCGCACTAAGGGGCGTCCCATGATGGAGATGACAACGGCAACACAGATGTAAATGAATAGATCAGTAAAAAACCAAGCGAAAAGACCCAGAAGCAAAAGACCTGCAATGGATCGGATGTTTTTTAGATAGGGTTGCATACAGTGGAAGAATTTAAGACGAAAATAGAAGATTTTTGAGGATGAGGATGCAGACAGAGTGCTTTTCCGCAGAATTTTTTCGACCCAAAATCTTAGGGTTGTAATTTGGGATTGTTTTTATGCCTTTCTGTATCGCGACTGGTTTTTTTTCGAAGGTTTTTCTCAAAGGACTCGGTCAAATCTACGCCTGTTTGGTTTGCCAGACAGATAAGCACAAAAAGCACATCGGCCATTTCATCGGCCAGACTGCCGGGTTTATCCCCCGCCTTGGCTGATTGTTCGCCGTATTGTCGTGCCATGATGCGGGCCAGTTCGCCCACTTCCTCCATCAAAAGGGCGGTATTGGTGAGTTCGTTGAAATAACGCACGCCGACTTTTTTTATCCATTCATCCACAAGATGTTGGGCTTCGGAAAGGGTCATCTTTGTTCAGTTGATAGTGCAAAACTACAAAAAACGGTCATTTGAAATGAGGGTGGATTCGTTCGCTGCATTTTTCGTTAATTTGCGAAAAAAATTGCGAGTATGACTCAATTTGACTCTGCCCCCGACCGCCGCCTAACTTCCAGCGTAAAACACGACCTCACCGAAAAAATCTTCGGAAAGAAAGATGTCATCCCTTTATGGGTGGCCGATATGGATTTTGAAACGCCTGACTTCGTGAGGCAGGCTGTCATCCAACGCGCCATGCACCCGGTTTATGGCTACACTTTTCGTGATGAATCATATTATGAAGCAATTGCACATTGGCTTTGGCGTCGCCACAACTGGAAGGTGCAGCGCGAGTCGCTGCTTTTTGTGCCGGGCGTGGTACCTGCGCTCAACCTCATCGTCATGGCATTGACAAACCCGGGCGACGAAATCATTCTCCAGTCACCGGTTTATTTTCCTTTTTTTGGAGCTGTCAAAGACCATGGCCGTGTGATGATAAACAACCGGCTTATTCAAGAAGGAGGGAGATATGGTATTGATTTTGACCAACTAGAAAATCAGGCCAGAACAGCCAAAATGTTGATTCTGTGTAATCCCCACAATCCGGTAGGTCGTTCCTGGACGCGCGATGAGCTTCAAAAAATTGCCGATATCTGCCTGAGGCATCAGGTGTTGGTGTTGTCTGACGAGATTCATAACGATTTAGTGATGCCCGGCTTTCACCATCAGGTGTTTGCTGCCCTCTCGCCCGAGGTGGCCCAAATCAGCATTACGGCTCACGCGGCAAGTAAAACGTTTAACCTTGCAGGCTTAGCCACCGCTTCACTCATTGTGGACAATGCGGAACTGCGGCAGAAAATCACGGCAATTATCCAGCATTTTCATTTAGATATGGGCAACCTTTTTGGGATTGAAGCCACAAAGGCTGCGTTTCTTCATGGCGATACTTGGCTGGATGAGTTGATTACCTATATCGCTCAAAATTACAAAACAGCACGCGGATTTTTTGCACAGCATCTCCCTTCGATGGTGGTATCGCCACTTGAGGCCACTTATCTGATGTGGCTCGATTTTGGATGGCTTGGCTTGTCGGATGAAAACCTGCGACAAAAGATGATACAGGAGGCCGGGCTTGGGCTTAATCCGGGAATTGATTTTGGCTCGGGCGGCGAAAATCATCTACGTCTCAACTTGGCTTGCCCCAAAGCGACACTCATGGAAGCCCTCCAAAAAATGGTGAATGCTTTCACATGAACGGTCAATTCTAACTACCTTAATAAAAGTAAGATATGAGATTCCTTAAGTTTTTTGGCGGAGTAGGGCTGGCTCTCCTCATCTTTTTGCTGCTTCTGGCTTTGTTCATGAAAGATGAGGCTGAAACTTCGCAGTCGGTTTTAATCAGGACGAATACTCAAACTGTTTTTCGGATGGTCAATAGCCTGCAAAACTGGGAGCAATGGAGCCCTTTTTATGAAGGTGAAAGCGATCTGCAGTCGGTTTTCTCGGGTCCGAGTCGCGGTGTGGGCAACGCGCATCGTTGGCAGGGGAGTGCCAATAGCGGAGAGCAGAAGATCATTCGCAGCGAACCTTATCGTCTCATTCAGTGTGGGTTGGATATGGGGAGTTTTGCTAATGCCACGGATGAATGGCGTTTTGAAGATACAGCGGGCGGAGTAAAAGTGACCTGGACACTTCGGCTGAGTCATCTGAGTTATCCTTTTCACCGCTATTTTGGCTATTTCTTGGAAAGTACGATGTCT
>JBDHYV010000102.1:0-8803 GCA_039811545.1 Bacteroidales bacterium
GTGGGCGACAATATGAAAGATTATGTGCTTATCGTAAACAAAAGCATCGTCCCAGTGGGGACAGATGAAAACGTGAGAGCCGCCGTCAAGGAAGCACAAAGAAAAAGAGGAGTTGATATCCCTTTCGATGTGGCGTCGAAGCCCGAATTCTTGAAAGAGGGTGCTGCCGTTGACGATTTTATGAAACCCGACCGCATTGTGGTGGGTATTGACTCCGAAAGGGCCGAAAACTTGATGAAAAAACTCTACAAACCCTTTACCATGAATGGCCATCCGGTAATTTTTATGGATATTGTTTCGGCCGAGATGACCAAATATGCTGCCAACTCGATGCTGGCTACCAAAATCAGCTTCATGAACGACATCGCTAACCTCTGCGAAATTGTGGGAGCCGATGTGAATATGGTGCGCAAAGGCATTGGCTCCGACCGCCGTATCGGACCTTATTTCATCTATCCCGGCACCGGATATGGTGGCTCATGCTTCCCGAAAGATGTGAAAGCCCTCATCAAAACTGCTGCCAGTTATGGCTATAACCTGCGTGTGCTTCAGGCCGTTGAGGATGTGAATGATGACCAGAAATCAGTGCTTTTCAATAAGCTCTTGAAGTATTATAACTACGACCTCAAAAACAAAACCATCGCCATCTGGGGGCTCTCTTTCAAACCCAATACCGATGATATGCGCGAAGCACCATCGCGCGTGATCATCAGCAAACTGCTCGAAGCAGGTGTTAACGTCAGAGCATACGACCCGGTGGCTATGCACGAAGGACAACGTATCTTTAACAAAAGTATCGAATTTGCAAAAGACCAATATGATGCTTTAGTGGATGCAGATGCCTTGATTATCGTTACCGAATGGTCTGAATTCAAATTTCCTAACTTCAGGGTAATAAAAAAACTGCTCAAAAATCCCGCTATCTTTGATGGAAGAAATATTTATGATGTCAAAGAAATGAAACAGGAAGGATTCGACTATTTCTGCATCGGTTTAAACTCGAAAAAGTTAGGATGATGTATTCATCTCTCGAAATGAATTAAGTAGCTGAAAAAACGGATAATTATGAAAAGAATATTGGTAACCGGAGGCGCTGGATTCATCGGCTCGCACCTGTGCGAAAGGCTTCTGAACGAGGGCAACGATGTGATTTGCATGGACAACTATTTCACCGGACAGAAGAAAAATATCGCCCATCTGATGGATCATCGCTATTTCGAACTCGTTCGGCACGATGTAACCGCGCCATATATGGTTGAGGTGGACGAAATCTACAACTTGGCCTGTCCGGCCTCGCCTGTACACTACCAATATAACCCCATCAAAACCATCAAAACATCTGTGATGGGAGCTATCAATATGCTCGGGCTTGCCAAAAGGGTGAAAGCCAAGATTTTGCAGGCTTCCACCAGCGAAGTTTATGGCAATCCCGAACAGCACCCGCAAAGAGAATCCTATTGGGGGCATGTGAACCCAATTGGGCCGCGATCCTGTTACGACGAGGGAAAACGTTGCGCTGAAACCTTGTTTATGGATTATCACCACCAGAACAAAGTGCGGATTAAAGTCGTCCGCATCTTCAATACCTATGGACCCCGAATGCATCCTAATGACGGACGAGTAGTTTCAAATTTTATCGTTCAGGCATTGCGCGGCGAAGATATTACCATGTATGGAAATGGTATGCAAACACGTAGCTTCCAGTATGTTGACGACCTCGTGGAAGGGATGATCCGCATGATGGCCACCAACGACGATATTACCGGACCAGTCAACATCGGAAACCCAGGCGAGTTTACTATGCTCGAACTGGCCGAGAAAGTGATCCGGATGACAGGAACGACATCGAAAATTATTCATCAGCCACTGCCAACCGACGACCCCCTACAGCGCCGACCCGACATCAGTCTTGCCAAACAACTGCTCGATTGGGAACCCAAAATCATGCTTGATGAAGGATTAAAACGCACAATAGATTTCTTTAAAACCGAAGTGAGATAAGTTAACAGTATTGATATAAAGACCACATAATGAATATATTAGTAACTGGAAGCAGAGGTCAGCTCGGTAACGAACTGCAGAAAATTGTCGCACCTCAGTCTCAACATCGGTGGTTCTTTACGGATGTGGATCAGCTCGATATCACTGAGGCAGACCAGGTTGAACGTTTTTTTCAAGCCAATGCCATTCAGGTATGCTTGAACTGTGCCGCCTATACTGCCGTTGATAAAGCCGAAGATGAGCCTGAAATAGCGTTTCGTATCAACGCCCATGCTGTGGGTATTCTGGCCGATGCCTGTCTGAAATCGGATGCTTTGCTTGTTCATGTTTCAACAGATTATGTATTCGATGGACAGTATTTTAAACCTTACGAAGAGACTGATTTGCTGAATGCTGTTTCGGTTTATGGCAAAAGCAAAGCTGCAGGAGAAGCACTCATTGCCGGCCATACGTGCAACTCATTGCTCGTTCGTACCTCGTGGCTTTACTCTTCTTTCGGAAATAATTTTGTCAAAACCATGATCCGCCTCGGTAACGAACGTCCGAATTTAAAGGTGGTGTCTGACCAAATTGGATCGCCAACTTGGGCTGCCGATTTAGCCGAAGCCTTATTGCAACTCGTCGAGCATTTTAAGGGACAAAAAACCAAAGAAATAATTCATTTTAGTAACGAAGGCGTCATCAGTTGGTACGATTTTGCTAAAACTATTATGGAGCTTTGCCAGTTGCAATGCCACATCAGTGCAATCCCAAGTTCGGAATATCCGGCTAAGACACCCAGACCTCATTATAGCGTGCTCAGCAAGGAGAAATTCAAAAAACTGCTACAACAGGAAGTGCCATACTGGAAAGATAGCTTACAAAAATGTATCTATGAACTTGATGGAAAAAGCCAGGCGAAGTAGTTTAGCTACTGTCATTTACGACTGTGCGCAGGAGGTTCACCGAACCTTGGGATCGGGAATTCTGCCCGACATCTTCAAAAGTTGTCTGGCCCACGAAATGAGGCTGCGAGGACTTCGCTTCCGCTCAAACGTGGTTGTGCCAGTATATTATAAAGGAGTAAAAATTGCCGAACAACTTGTGGCCCACTATGTGGTTGAAGAAGAGATTGTAGTCGAAATTTGCGACAACCCTGAAAAAACCCACCACGCACAGAAAAAGCTCAACAGCCTTTTGTCGTTCTCCGGCTGCACGCTGGGAATCCTGATTAATCCATCGGCAGAACAATTAATTGACGGATGGAAGAAAATCTCATCAAAAAATAAATAACATGAAACAACAACTTGATCCTTTAGTGCTTGAAAAGGCCTCGCAATGGCTTCTCGAACCTTACGACAGCGAAACACGCCAAAAGGTGAAACATCTTATGGAAAATGACCCGCCCGAACTGACGGAGTGTTTTTATAAGAATTTAGAGTTTGGAACCGGTGGTTTACGGGGTATTATGGGCGTGGGCACCAACCGCATGAACAAATATACGGTGGCGATGGCCACTCAGGGTTTGGCCAATTACATCCGGAAGATGTTTCCTTCTATTGCTGAACCTGCCATGGCTGTGGCCTACGATTGTCGCAACAACAGCGACTATTTCGCTCAAATCACCGCCGAAGTGATGTCGGCCAACGGTATCCGGGTCTTTCTATTCTCAAAATTGCGCCCTACACCTGAATTATCGTTTGCCGTTAGACATTTCGGCTGTCAGGCTGGCGTTGTCATCACTGCCTCACATAATCCTAAAGAGTATAATGGCTATAAGGCCTACTGGGATGATGGAGCACAACTGATTGCCCCACACGACAAAAATGTGATTGCCGAAGTGGAGAAAATTGCCGGGCCGGCTGATGTCAAATTCAATGCCCGACCTGAACTGATTACAATGCTCGGACAGGAATTCGATGCTGTTTATCTCGACCGTATCAAAGGTCTGAGCCTATCGCCCGAAGCTATTCAGCGACAGAAAAACTTCCGCATTGTGTTTACGCCAATCCACGGCTCAACAGTGGATTTAGTGCCTCAGGCACTGAAAGCTGTCAGCTTCGATTCTGTAACTGTAGTTGAAGAACAGATGGTGGTCAGCGGCGATTTTCCCACCGTACATTCACCTAATCCCGAAGAACCTGCCGCCCTGAGTATGGCGATAGCGAAAGCTATTGAAACGAATGCCGACTTAGTGTTGGCCACCGATCCCGATGGCGACAGGGTGGGTATAGCCGTGAAAAACGACCTGGGTGAGTTTATCCTCCTCAACGGAAACCAAACGGCATCACTCTTGATGTATTACCTCATCAGTACCTGGAGCAGAAATGGGAAACTCACCGGAAACGAATTTATGGTCAAAACAATCGTAACTTCCGAGTTGCTATTTAATATCGCCGACAAATACGGAGTAACACGCTACGATGTGCTTACAGGCTTCAAATATATTGCCGATATCATCAAAAAGTTGGAAGGGCAGAAAACCTTCATCGGCGGAGGCGAAGAAAGCTACGGCTATCTCGTGGGCGATTTCGTGCGCGATAAGGATGCCGTGATTTCCTGCGTGATGATAGCCGAAACCGCTGCCTGGGCTGCCGATCAGGGCATGACAATGTATAGCCTGCTCAAAGAAATATACCTGGAATTCGGCTTCTACAAAGAGAAACTCCTTTCGGTAACCAGAAAGGGAATGGCCGGTGCTCTGGAAATTAAAAATATGATGGAACGATTTCGCAGCAACCCACCAATGAACATTGCAGGATCGCGACTGAGCTTAATTAAAGATTATGAGTTGCGTCAGTCGCGAAACCTCATTGATGGAGCCGTTTTGCCAATCGAATTGCCAAAATCGGATGTGCTCCAGTTTTTTACTGACAATGGCAATAAAATTAGCATCAGGCCTTCGGGCACCGAACCTAAGATCAAATTCTACTTTGGCGTAAAAGGTAGTCTCGAAAGTATCGAAGATTTTGAAAGCGTAGATCAACAGCTTGATGAAACAATTGCCGAGATGATGAAATCGCTCGAAATCTGAAACTTATGTGCGTTGTTAGCATTTAATTAAAAAAGACGCTTTTCAGCGTCTTTTTTAATTATGATGACTTGATTGATTGTTTCGAAAAGTGTATTATTGCAAAACAAAACAAGACAACCTCAAATCAGATGAAACAACCATTCTTTATTTTTTGTGGCATGATCTTGCTGTTTGCTGCCGGTTCGTGCAAAAAGGATCCTGTTTCTATAGTTGGAAATTACAGAACCGAAAAAATATTTGGCGGGATTTCCTATTTCATAGAACTTCAACTGACCGAATCAGGTGAGCTTAGCTGGGTGCCGCTGCAACCTATTGAAGGCTGGCCGGCAATATCGGCTAAATACAAATTGCTTGACGATGTGCTGGTCGAGTTTAGTCAAACCGATGGCTGCGAAGCTAGTGGGCGTTATCTTTATTCTTATGATGGCAAAGAGCTGACATTGATGTCGGATAGAGAAACCTGCGAAATGCGAATGACGGCCTTAGGCGGCAAATGGAAAAAAGTATCAGCAAAATAAAAGCCGGTTGAAACCGGCTTTTTTACGGAGTGTTTTCGTTGAATTATCTTTTTGTAGGTGGCCTTTGTGAGTCGCTTTTGCCTTTGTTTTCCGAACGTTGCGGGGCACTCTCACTTGTGCGGCTGCTCTTCGACTGCGCCGGCGGCGGAGTGTTGCTGCCCGAATTTCGGATAACATCTTGTTTTGAACCTGAAGCACCTGGTCCTGACCTTTGTGGACTTGAAACCGTGGTATTAGACTTATTTTCACCTGAGCGCTCTACCGGTTTCGTTGTCTCGCGCATGACGGGATTGCCCGAATTTGGCTGAGACACTGCTTTTCGTTGCTGGCTGCTGCCGCCCTGCCATGCAGGAGTCTGGTCTTTGCGGCTGTCGCGCTGCGACGGATTCTCCTGTCTTGTTTGTCCACGGCTCACATCAGCTTTGCGCGTTACCTCCCGGCTTGTCTCTTTTTTTACAGATTGTTCTCGGTCTTGACGCTCTTTGCCAGTGTCGCGGCTTCGTTCAATAGGAGTGGCACGTTCCTGAACAGTGTTGACGTTCACCGGGCGGCTCATCGGTTTGGTTTCAGAACGTTCGCGGCTTTGCTGGCTCCTCTGCAAACCGGGATTCACTGTGTTTTGTCCTGCCTGACGCACAGCCTGTCCTTGCCCGTTGGTGCGCTGGCTGCGTCCGGGAACGTATTGGTTCTCGGCAACCCGGCGCTGATAATAAGATTCTCCTTCGCGACGTAACTCCGGACGGCTGTAGGTGTCGCGATAACGACCGTTGTTGATGTTTACCACTACTGTTGGTGAGCTGTGACGATGGTGGCCGTAATATACATCGCGATAGTAAACCGAACGTGGTTGATGCCAGATGTGATAACACGAATGATAGTGGCGATAAGAGGGGTAATGGTACCCATAGTAGTAGTCCCAGTAAAAGGGATGCCAGCTCGTCCAGTAGGAGGGATAGTAGCCCCAATACCATGCGCTGCGCCAGGGAACATAAACAGGTTGTGTGATATAGACAATCACAGGCCAAGCAGCCACTTCGTAATAGGTGGTATGAACAACTTCCACCGATTCAACAACAGGCTGTTTCCTTGCATTGCCAATATAGCCTGGATTGGGCGTAGATTCATAAACAGGTTCAACAATATAGTTAGCACCGTAAAGGTCTTCATCGCCGATAAGCTGAATGCTTACCCCGCCGTTACGAAGTTTTTCGACAATGAAAACGGCCACATCCTGAAGATCATTTTTGCCTAATGCTACCTGAAGCACAATCTGATGAATGTTTTCGGCAGGATAATCATTCACAAAAATGTAATCTACCTGATTGTCGTTGTTCAGATCGAGGTTGTTGATCAGCATCTGAGGGTCGTTGAGCCTCCTCTCAAATTCTTCAAGAGTCTCTGAATTCTGGAAGATATCCATCACGGCATAGAGGTTGAGGTTGTCGCCGGGCAAACCCAATTTCTCGTTGGTATTGCGCGCTGCCTGCAAAGGTATAAAAGCCAAAGTCAGGAGGGCGATCAGTGCGGTTGAAAGGAGCTTTTTCATGGCGTTAAAGTTTAAGGTTTGAACTTGCTTTGATAATCCAAAAGCTGTGCCAAAATCTTTGTTTGAACTTTTCAATGAAATTTGAATCCTTGTAATGTTAATATAATTCACAGTATCACTGATAGATGTACAAATTGTTGTGCCTTGTAAGAAATAATTTCTAACACGTCTAAGGGTTCTTCTTCCGATGTTTAAGTCTGGATGGTATTGCCAATATTTTTTTGAAGTATTAAAATATTTCCTGATTTTTTTGGTTTTGAGTTTATGGAACACAAACGATTGCGTTGTTATTATTTAGAATGAGTACACTTTACTCATTTATGGTCAAAAAACAGCCTGAAAATTGATGTTGTTCCGTTGAAAATAAGTAATTTTGCTGCGTTAAGGAATTAACACTGTTAGAAGTTCACAGTCATTCATAAATACATAACCTTTTAAATCCAAGACCATGAATCTTGAAAAAATTATGACCGACCTGGAGAAAAAACACCCGGGTGAAGTTGAGTATTTGCAGGCCGTACACGAAGTTCTGGAATCTATTCAGGACGTGATGAAGGAATACCCTCAGTTTGAAGCCAAGGGCATCGTTGAACGCATTATTGAGCCCGACAGGGTTTTAACGTTTAAAGTGCCGTGGGTTGACGACAATGGCAAGGTGCACGTCAATATTGGTTACAGGGTACAGTACAACAACGCCATTGGACCATATAAGGGCGGTATCCGTTTCCATCCGAGCGTCAACCTGAGCATTCTGAAGTTCCTCGGTTTTGAACAGATTTTCAAGAACAGCCTCACCAGCCTTCCTATGGGCGGCGGCAAAGGTGGTTCCGATTTCGATCCCAAAGGAAGGTCGGATGCTGAAATTATGCGTTTCTGCCAGTCGTTTATGCTCGAACTATGGCGTCTCATCGGCCCCGAAACTGACGTTCCGGCCGGCGATATCGGTGTTGGTGGAAAAGAGATTGGTTATATGTACGGGATGTACAAAAAACTCACCCTCGAACACGTAGGCGTACTCACAGGTAAAGGTCTCAACTGGGGCGGCTCGCTTATTCGTCCGGAAGCAACAGGCTTCGGAGCTGTTTATTTCACACAGGAAATGCTGGCCACTCGCGGCGAAACCTTCGTAGGCAAGAAAGTGATCGTTTCAGGTTTCGGAAACGTTGCATGGGGAGCTGTTTCAAAAGTTGCTGAACTCGGCGGAAAGGTGATTGCCATCTCCGGCCCCGACGGTTATGTTCACGATCCAGACGGCATCACAGGCGAAAAAATCAACTATATGCAGGTGCTTCGTGCCTCCAACCAGGATATCGTAAAACCTTATGCCACTGAATTCCCCGGTGCTACTTTCGTTGCAGGCAAACGTCCGTGGGAACTTAAATGCGATGTGGCTATGCCTTGCGCCACCCAGAACGAACTCAACAAAGCCGATGCCGAAGCATTGGTTGCAAACGGGGTGTTCTGTGTTGCCGAGGGTGCCAATATGCCTTGTACACCCGAAGCAATTGAGGTGTTCCACCGTGCAAAGATACTCTTCGCTCCAGGCAAAGCCGTGAACGCTGGCGGTGTCTCGACCTCAGGTCTGGAAATGTCGCAAAACTCACTCAAACTCAACTGGAGTAGGGAAGAAGTGGACGAGAAACTGCACTCAATCATGCGCAATATCCACCTTGCTTGCGTGAAATACGGCAAACGCGATGATGGATACATTGACTATGTGAAAGG
>JBDHYV010000103.1:0-8759 GCA_039811545.1 Bacteroidales bacterium
AATAGAGCGGAGATTGTAATTGGTGATGCGGAGATGGAACATAATATAAAAAAGAAATGAAAAACTGTAAACCGAGAGGTAAAGTCCGTAAGCACTTTCGCCAACAACATTTTGCACCGAACGGTCAACTCCAAGAATCCAGAATGGCTTTATCAGAAGGTTCAGCGTCAGCAAAAAAGCAATATTCCTGAGAAAGCGTTGCTGCATGGCAGTGCCGGTAAGGGTTTTTATCGGCGGCTAAAGTACAAAAAAGTAATGCTGCATGCACGCATTTTTATGAACGCAATTTCACATCTACACCATCGCGAAATATTGCCCGGGAGCGAAACAGTCAATCCGGCCAATCAAAAAAAAAATGGTTCTTTATACTCAAGCTGAAACTCCAAAAAAAAAGTCATTCTGTTTGTTTTTTGGCCAATCTCCTGCCTGCGTTGTTTGGATGCCATAAATCATTTCCTCCTTTTGGAAGTTACATGAAAGTGATTCTGAATGTTTTCGTTTTGGACACACAACCGTTGCGAACTTCATTTTGGAAACCCGGTTTAGGGCTCATTAAAACTGAGTCCTCAAATCCCAAACAGTGTTGCAGCATCATTTTTTCTTCCCGACTTCATTTTATTTTAAGATATTTGCGGCTGAGTTACACCATTTAGCCAAACCCTTGAAAGAAGAAGAAAAACCATTGCGCATAGCCGTCAACACCCGGCTATTGATCCGAAACCGTCTCGAAGGGATTGGCTGGTTCACCTTTGAAACGCTAAAACGCATTACAACATCGCATCCTGAGGTTGAGTTTTACTTTATCTTCGATCGCGAGCCCGACCCTGTTTTTTTGTTTGGTTCCAATGTGAAACCGGTGGTCATCGGTCCCCCTGCCCGGCATCCCCTTCTTTATATCATCTGGTTTGAGTGGTCGGTGCGGCGTGTGTTGCACCGTTTGAAGCCCGATCTTTTTCTTTCGCCCGATGGCTATTTGAGCCTTGGCAGCCGGATACCGTCGCTTGCGGTGATGCACGACCTTAATTTTGAACATTTCCCGCGCGATTTGCCGCTTACCGACAGCCTTCATTACCGCTGGTTTTTCCCCCGCTTTGCCGCCAAAGCCCACCGCATCGCCACCGTGTCGCAGTTTTCAAAAGACGACATCGTCAGCCAATACCATGTATCGCCCGAAAAGGTGGATGTGGTTTACAACGGTGCCAGCGAGGATTTTACTCCCATCGAAGCCACCGTGGCCAACCAAATTCGTCAACGCTATACCCAGGGACAACCTTATTTTCTCTTTGTGGGATCGCTGCATCCGCGCAAAAACTTAGCCAGGCTTTTCAGTGCGTTCGACATCTTCAGAAGTCAGACCAACCGACAGGTGAAATTGGTGGTAGTGGGGCAGAAAAAATGGTGGACGAAACCCATCAGGGAAGCTTTCGATGGGATGGTGTGCAAAGATGAGGTAGTGTTTTGCGGCCGGCTCAATTCCACCGAGCTTCACTATGTAACGGCGGCTGCGCTGGCCATCACCTACGTGTCGTATTTCGAGGGCTTTGGAATCCCCATCGTAGAAGCTTTCCGCTGCGGTGTTCCGGTAATCACCTCCAATGTAACTTCAATGCCTGAGGTGGCCGGCGATGCTGCCCTGTTGATTAACCCCTATGATATAACCTCCATCGCACAGGCAATGGAAACCATAGCCGAAGACGAAGATTTGCAAAAAACCCTGACAAACAAAGGTATGGAGCGTGCGAAATTGTTTGGCTGGGACAAAACCGCCCAAAACCTTTGGAAAAGCATGATGCGTACAATAAACCACCCGATATGAATTCACTTATCAATATCCTTGTCCTTGGCTCAGGAGGGCGCGAACATGCCTTAGCATGGAAAATGAAGCAAAGCAAAAAATGCGGGAAACTTTTTATTGCTCCCGGAAACGCCGGAACAGCAGCCATTGCAACCAATATCCCCATTGATGCCACCGACTTTCAACAGTTGAAACATTTTTGCATCGAAGAGCAGATTGACCTGATGGTGGTGGGACCTGAACTACCGTTGGTTGAAGGTATTGTTGATTTTTTCAGGCAATTTCCGGTATTGAGAAATCTACGGATCATCGGCCCCGGAGCTTCGGGTGCCCGCCTCGAAGGCAGCAAAGCCTTTGCCAAAGATTTTATGCAACGCCACCATATACCAACGGCAAAATACCTCGCCGTCAAAAAAGATTCATTGGAAAATGGTCAGGCTTTCCTCGATGCCCTTGAACCACCGTTTGTGCTCAAAGCCGACGGATTAGCTGCCGGTAAAGGCGTGCTGATCATCAACGAACGCGAACAGGCAAAACACGAACTCAAAAATATGCTCAACGGAATGTTTGGCAGAGCCTCGGATGAAGTGGTGATCGAAGAATATCTGAATGGCATCGAACTTTCCTGCTTTGTACTCACCGATGGCGAAAATTTCGTGATGTTGCCCTCGGCTAAAGACTATAAGCGCATTGGCGAGAACGACACCGGACCCAATACTGGCGGGATGGGTGCTGTGTCGCCGGTGCCTTTTGCCGATAAAACCTTCATCGAAAAAGTCCGCGAACGCATTGTGAAGCCGACAATTCAAGGGCTGAAAAAAGAAAATATCGAATACCAAGGATTTGTTTTTGTGGGTCTGATGAATGTCAATGGCGATCCTTTTGTGATTGAATACAACGTCCGCTTAGGTGACCCCGAAACGCAAGCCATACTGCCCCGCATCAAAAACGATTTCGTCGAGCTTTTGCTGGCTTGCAGCGACCGTGAGCTTCAGCATCAGAAATTAGAAACCGACGACCGTTTTGCTGTTACTGTGGTTTTGGCTTCGGGAGGCTATCCCGGCGATTTTGCCAAAGGAAAAATCATCACCCGCCTCGAACAACTGAAAACTTGCCTGGCGTTTCATGCCGGCACGGTTACTGATACGGCCAGCGGATTGCCAAAAACCAATGGCGGCAGGGTGATGGCCATCACAGCACTGAACACCAACCTCGATGAAGCGCGACTGACAGCACGCGAAAATGCCGAAACAGTCGCCTACGAAGGAAAATATTTCCGCACCGATATTGGGTTAGATGTGATGAACTTCAAATCGTGATGATGTATCGCCCATGTTGATTAGGTTTTTTAGGTCGAGCTTTCTGGCACAATATGCTTTGATCGTGCTCACGGCGGTGGTGCTGTGGTTTCCAGCATTTCTCGCACCGAAAGCTCCGGCAGCACCCGACCACTATAGCTGGTTTTACAGGTGGATCTACGACGCTTTGTCCGGGCTACCTTCCGTTTCGGTGATCCTTGCTTTTCTGTTGGTTCTTTTTCAGGCATTCTTTCTCAATGCCATCCTGACAAATTTTCAGATTATCGGCAGGGTTTCGTCGCTCGCAGCTTTTATTTATGTTGTGATGATGAGCCTCTCGCCCACGCAAACCATGCTTTATCCCATGTTAGTAGCAATGCCTTTGCTAATCTATGCCCTCGCAATCTTTTTCAGGATGTATGAACGCACCGATAATGAGCTGGATATATTCAATGTGTCAATTCTCATATCGCTGGCTTCTCTCTTCTGTTTTCCGGCTATTGGGCTGGTGGCCTGGATTTTTCTTTCTTTGCTGGTGCTTGCCATTACGAAGTTGCGTTGCTGGATTATCCCTTTTGTCGGCATCCTAACACCTTATCTTTTTTTAGCTACTGCATTCTTTTTACGCAATGAGCTCCTCGCACGCTCGTCAACCTACCTGAATCTTCCTGCTTTGTTTGGGTTTTCGACTGTTCTTCCGGGTCCGACCGACCTTGTGATTCTCGTGTTGATGTTGCTTATGGCTTTGAAGGCCATCCAGATTGCTTATAGTGGTATTGTGGACAATAATATTGCAGTGCGAAAGCGTAAGGCTCTGCTCAATGTATTGATTTTATGCAGTTTGTTTTTGTTTCTGTTTAGAACTCCGCATCCGGCTCACCAGATGGTATTGTTGCTGCCCATTAGCGTTTTTATGGCATTCAGCTACACCTATATCAAGCAATACAAGAAAGCAGACATATTTCTTATACTGTTGATCATAACTGCATTAGTGAATCAATATTTTAGTTTATTGCGATGAGTAATCTTCGTGAATCTCACTATCCTACATTGCTTGAGGCAGGCCTCGATGAAGCAGGACGTGGATGCCTGGCCGGTCCGGTGGTGGCCGCAGCAGTGATTTTGCCGGCTTTTGCCGACCATCCTCTTCTCAACGACTCGAAGAAGCTAAGCGAGAAAAATCGGATGTTGCTTCGCCAATGGGTGGTAGAGAATGCTTTGGCCTGGGCTGTTGGCCATGCTTCGCCCAAAGAGATTGACGAGATCAATATCCTTCAGGCTTCTTTTCTGGCCATGCACCGCGCCTTGGATCAGTTGGACATTTCGCCACAACATCTTCTGGTGGACGGAAATCGTTTTAAACCTTATCGGACAATACCCTACCAGTGCGTGATTGGAGGCGATGCACTTTTCCGCAGCATTGCGGCAGCTTCTATCATGGCTAAAACTGAACGCGATCTGATCATGGCGAAACTCCATAATTTGCACCCGCATTACAATTGGAAGAAAAACAAGGGTTATCCTACCCGCGAGCACAAACTGGCTGTTGCGAAGCATGGCCAAAGTCCTTTCCATCGCCTCACTTTTAACGCAACCATTCAGCTCGAGCTTAGCCTTTAGCACTGTCAAGGGGTTTTTTTTTTGACAGTATCGCGGCGTTTCGTTACCTTTGGAGTTTACAAACGGCGATTGAGATTCAATCCTGCCAAAAACGACAAATCGAAATCCATGAGTTCCGGAAGACTGATCATCATCGTGCTGTTTCTTTTTGCTGCCCTGCTTGTTCTTGGGATTTTCTTGCTTGATTTTTCTGAAGAACGTCAGCCTTATGATGCTGTCCCGCTGCAATCGGCACTCGTGCTTGAATTGCCGCAGGCCGGTCGTTTTCTCGACCAGCTTAGCACACAAACCGATTTCGCAGCCAGTCTAAACGAAATGGATTTCTATGCCCGGTTACGTGCTGACCTCCTATCGCTCGACAGCCTGATGTCCATTGCCAGCCCTGACTTCAGTGCCGGCTTCGCCGCGATGCCAGTGCTTTGTGTCCTTCTCGAAACCGAACACGGGTTTGGCTTTGTCAACATACTGAAGGTGGGACCTCACCTCCACATGTATGCCATCAAAGAAGCCGTGCCCCGAGTTTTTGGAAGCAAGAAGACTGTGGTTGACCGCAAATCGGGAAGCTACAACACCGCATCTTTAATCAGTCGCGATGCCGGGCAACAAGTGCACTTTGCACTCAGTGGCGGACTGCTAATCGCCGGAACAGACCGCGAATCTTTCGAGAAAGCCCTACTCCAGTTAGACAATCCGGAAAAGATTACCAACCAACCCGGATTTATTAGCATGAAAGCCACAAGTGGCAGTCAGGCCGATGCTTGTCTTATGTTCCGCACCGATGCGCTAGGCAGCCTTCTGGAATCCAACGTATTGCACGACCTTAGGCCGCCTCTTGGAGCAGCATTGCAAGCCGGCAAAGATTGGATTGTGCTCGACCTCAACCTTAAAAAAGATGTGGTTCATTTTAGCGGGCTAATGCAGGCTAATGCAGGCTCAATGCTCCACCAACTTCAGCAACATCAGGCCGGAACCGTTGGACTTTTTAACAGAATGCCCTACAACACACGGCTCTTTCTACATCTGGGAATGAGTGAGTTGGGCAGCTATCTGAACAACTTTGCCGATAGCAGCCGCCTCGAAGCCCTGTCTTCTGTTGCCGGATACAAGCTGAGCGAAATGCAACAAGCAATGGGCAACGAGGTTGTCGTGGGTTTTACAGCAGGCGACCCGAACCAAACAGCATATCTTATCGCAGTACTCGAACAACCCGGGATAATGAAGCAATGGCTTGACCGAATCAGCGAGCCCATTCAGGGAACCGGCATGAAGCAGGTAAAAAACCCACTCTTGCAAAACCTTCCCGAAACCTTATGGGGAAAAGCTTTTGGCGTGATTGACCGAATGTGCTATTCCATCGTTGATTCCTGTCTTTTTGCCGCTAACAGCCCTGCCTCCCTTGCCCGTGTCCTCCAACTCGACAGCAGAGGAAGAGTGTTGGCCAATCAGGAAAGTTTCCGTAATTTTTCTAACCAGCTCGCCACCTCGGCTCATTTACTCTTGTACAACTCCTTCAATGACGGCCCCGATCTGCTGAATGCTTTTTTAGACCCACGTTTGGGTTATCAGCTCAATCGAAACAGGCTTCCATTGTCGCGTTTTGGAAGTATCGCATTACAAATCAGCGCAATACAACCTCTCCTATATGTTCATGCCTTGGTCTATTTTCAACCTAATAACACCGATGCAGGTCAATTGGCCTGGCAGTTGCCCCTATCCGCCCCACTGGCTATCCAACCTTACGTTGTTGATACCGGCGAGGAAGACCGTCTGGCAATAGTGGCTTCTGATGCTTCAAACATCATATATTATGTCAGACCCGAGGGAAAGATTGTATGGGAAAAACAGCTTCATTCGCCCATCGTTGGAAAAGTGAATGTGGTGAGGATGGGCAAACGTAAAACATCGCACCTTTTATTTAATACCGCAGAAAAGATTCATCTGATAGACCTCAATGGCAATGAGGCACAGGGTTTTCCGGCTAAACTCAAGTCGAAGGCCACTAATCCATTGAGTTATCTTGTTACGGACACCGATTTGAAGATTCTGGTAAGTTGCGCCGATAGGTTCACTTATTGTTTTGGATCGGATGGACGCGAAAACGCACTTTGGCAAAAGCCAAGAAGCCAAGAGATGGTGAGCCGAAGCATTGACCAACTATCAACAGGAAACCAGGGCTATGTGGTGATTACAGACGACCAGAACGGCATATTGATCACCGACTTTAATGGCAAAAACCGTATTCCGTTACGCTCGAATCTCAAAAAGTCGAAAAATTCACAGGTTTATCTCAATAGAACCAACTCGAAGGGAGTATTGCTGACCACCAACGAACAAGGTAAATTACTCTATATAAGCGGTATTGGAGCCATATCATCCACTGATTTCGGAACTTACAGCCCCGATCATTATTTCCTGTACGATGACTTTGACCAAAACAATGCGCCTGATTTCCTATTTCTCGACAAGGCCAAATTAGTGATTTTCGACCGTTTTAAGAAAACCCTTTTCAGCTTCAATTTCCCCAACGAAATCACCCTGCCGCCGTACTATCTTCGTCTGGGCAACGGAACAAAACTCTTGTGTGTAACCGATGAGCTTTCGGGCGATATTTACCTGATTGATAATAGGGGAAAGATATTCATCAATTCGGGTATCAAGGGCGATGTTCCTTTTGCCGTGGGCAGCAAAAACGGAGTGGATGAGTTATTTTTCATCAGTGGGCAGGGCGATAGGCTCGTGTGTTATCGGCCGTTCTGATGCGACAAAAATCTTGGTAAAACCGTAACAACAAGTTAATCAGCTCAGCAACCAATCAGCCGCGAAATGACCAACCGCTGAATTTCGGAGGTGCCTTCGCCGATTTCGAGCAGTCGTTGGTCGCGGTAAAAACGTTCGATGTCGTAGTGTTTCATCAGTCCGTAACCGCCATGAATCTGCAGTGCGGCATCCACCACTTCGCCGGCCATCTCGGAGCAGTAGAGTTTCGACATGGCCGCTTCTTTGCCATAAGGTTGGCCTGTGTCTTTCAGCCAACAAGCTTTGTAAAGCAGATTGCGTGCCAGTTCAATTTTAGTGGCCATATCGGCCAGCTTAAAAGCAGTTATCTGAAACTCTGAAATACTTTTCCCAAACTGTTTTCGCTCTTTGGCATACGCCAATGCCATCTCAAAAGCACCTTGCGCTGCTCCGAGGCCCATTGCTGCAATAGAGAGTCGGCCACCATCGAGGGTGTGGAGCATGATTTTTGAGCCCTGACCTATTTCGCCAAGCAGATTCTCCCGGGGCACCCGCACCTCATCGAAGAACATCTCGGCTGTGTCCGAAGCCCGCCACATCATTTTGCCGTGCATGGGAATCCTTCGGAATCCGGGAGTGCCGGCCTCAACTAAGATGGTGGTAAACTGTTTTTTGCCTTGTTCATCCTCAAAGATGGTCTGAACTGTGCAACCTTTGCTGATGTCGGAAGCACCATTGGTGATAAAAATTTTTGAGCCGTTGATGACCCATTCTTCGCCTTGAAGGATGGCCGAGGTTTTGGTGCCGCGCGAGTCGCTGCCCGCATTGGGTTCGGTGAGGCCAAAACTCCATAACGCCTCGCCTGTACACAACTGCGGCAGATACTTTTTCTTCTGTGCTTCGGTTCCAAACTGGTAAATCGGCCCAATGCCGAGCGAGTTGTGTGCGGCAAGGGTGGCTGCCTGAGAACCATCAACGCGTGCCAATTCTTCAACAGCAATGATGTAGGAGAGGATATCTGTACCCTGACCGCCATATTCGGGTGGCAGATACATACCGAAAAGACCTAACTCGCCCATACCTTTGGTAAGCCGGGCAGAGAATTCCCCATTTTCGTCGAGCTCACGAGCCACCGGCTTGATTTCGCGTTCGGCAAAATCTCGCACCGTTTCGCGAATCATTTGATGTTCATCAGAAAGTCTAAAGTCCATAAAAGTTGTTTTTTAGTCAATATCTTCAAGATGTATGAGTTGTGTCTTTGTGTCAACCATGTCGCCCTCTTTCACACAAACTGTTTGCACACGTGATTT
>JBDHYV010000104.1:0-8752 GCA_039811545.1 Bacteroidales bacterium
CCTGCACTCAATGCCCATCGCATCATGACTCCACTTTTTGTGGCCCAAGGAGCCAAAGACCCTAGGGTGAACATTGACGAATCAGACCAGATTGTCGAAGCCATGAAAAAACGAGGTGTGGAAGTGGAATATATGGTGAAAGAAAATGAAGGACACGGCTTCCATAACGAAGAAAACCGTTTCGACTTTTACCGCGCAATGGAAAAGTTTCTCAACACCCATCTGATGAAATAAAAACACTTGGTTTCCACACAGCCTGTAGTAAGCTGTGTGGAAACCAACTTCTCCGATTTTCGGAAACAGTAATGGCTGAATAATTAGTATTTTTACCCGAATACCTTACTGTACTCATAAGCTCAAACTCACAAAACTCATCAAAAACGAACACTCATCTATGTCAGCAACAATTCAATTTACAGCCCCCGACCACTACCTTGTGGACGATCTATTTACCGACGAGCACAAAATCGTCAGAGCTGCCGTCCGGGATTGGGTCAACCGTTCGGTGAAGCCCTTCATTGAAGAAAATTTTGAGAAAGCCGTTTTTCCACGTCAGCTGATTCGGGAATTGGGCGAGATAGGCGCATTTGGACCATTTATCCCTGAGGAATTTGGAGGTGCCGGCATGGACTATATGGCTTATGGCATTATCATGCAAGAACTCGAACGTGGTGATTCAGGTGTGCGCTCGATGGCTTCGGTTCAGACATCGCTGGTCATGTATCCAATCTTCAGCTTCGGCAGCGAAGAACAAAAACGTAAATATTTGCCTAAACTTGCTTCCGGCGAAATCATCGGATGTTTCGGCCTAACAGAACCAAATCATGGCTCCGACCCCGGAAGCATGGTCACGCGGTTTAAAGATATGGGCGATTACTACCTGCTCAATGGTGCCAAGATGTGGATCACCAATTCTTCCATTGCCGATATTGCCGTTGTGTGGGCAAAAGATGAAGACAACGTCGTCCGAGGACTAATCGTTGAAAAGGGAATGGAAGGTTTCACCGCTCCCGAAACCCATGGCAAATGGTCGCTCAGGGCGTCGGTTACGGGCGAATTAGTGTTCGATCAGGTGAAGGTGCCCAAAGAAAACCTCCTGCCCGGCGTTCAAGGATTGAAAGGGCCGTTGAGCTGCCTGAGCTCAGCCCGTTATGGCATTGCCTGGGGCGTGATTGGCGCTGCAATGGACTGCTACGACTCAGCTTTACGCTATTCGCTTGAACGGCATCAGTTTGGCCGACCAATAGGAAGCTTTCAACTTCAACAGAAAAAATTAGCCGAAGCATTGACCGAAATTACCAAGGCACAGCTTTTGGCCTGGCGTCTGGGTGTGCTGCGCAACGAAGGACGTGCCACACCGGCACAAATCAGCATGGCCAAAAGGAATAATGTGGAAATGGCACTCCATATTGCCCGCGAAATGCGACAGGTGCTTGGCGCAATGGGCATCACCAACGATTTCCCGATGATGCGACACATGATGAACCTCGAATCGGTCATCACCTACGAAGGCACCCATGATGTTCATCTGCTCATCACCGGACACGAAATCACCGGACTGCCTGCCTATAAAGGATGAAAGCATTGACTTGCTACGAAAAAGCCGGAAATAGAACCGGCTTTTTCTGTTTCTAAGGAGCCAGACTGTCTAAATAATTCGGAGGCAGGCGTTTTAAATCTTTCAGAAGAAAGACAAAATAGCGTTTGGCCGGCTTTCCCGAGCGGCTGATTTCAATGGTATCGGCTGGAATTATCTGGTCAAAGTCATCAAAATACAGCTCGGCTGGGTTCTTGTAGTCGCGGCTGTTGGTGATATACCAGAAATCATCGCCTTCACGGAAACTACCACGTAATGCATTGATCCATATATATTTATGTAAACGTTCAGGCCTTCCTATGCCAAAGGCCTTCAAACCCAGCGGACGAGCAACATAATAATCGAGATTGGCTAAAGGAAACCAATTTTCGCCAAGGAACCCGTCATGAGGCTGCATGAGACCTTGATTGATTTTTTCGGCTCTTATTTTTTCAAAGTGAGGTTTGAGGGCGCGCCAGCCATACATATCTAAGGTAACATCGTTTTTGCCCAGGTGTTGGTATGGCTGTTTGTCGTTCATTGGAATCAAAGCAAATTTAATTTGTGCGCTGCCCCCAACTGCGACGATGAGGATTAACGACAATGCTGCGATGACGGATTTTGGAAACAAACTGCTTCGGCCATTGTCTAAAGCTGTAGCAGCCAGCAATATGAGAGTGTTGTAAGCAGGCCCTGTCCAGTGTGGAAGCGTTGCCCTGAAAAGTGAAAAAAACAGAAAAAGTCCGATAAGTGGAAGTCCAATCAGCAGCAGCAAACGAATTCCGGCTGATTTTTCAAATTTGTTTTGCCGTAGGGCTGTTGCAACACCTATCCACACTAAAACGAAAACTACGGGATTGTTGTAAAGAATTTCTCCTGCAATTTCAGTCAGGAAGAACGATGGACGGATGCCTCCTTCGAAAATATTGACTCTTTGTCCGTGAAAACTAAAGCTGATAAAATTGTTTTGAACGTTCCAGAGGAGGACGGGAGTCAGGCAAAGTGCCGAAACAAGAATGCTTAGATACAACCAGGGTTTGCTGAGCCAATGCCGGCGAAAAAGAAGGATATAGAGGCCAAAACCAAACCACAAAAACACGGAAGTGTATTTTGAGATCATGGCAAGTCCAATGCCCAGACCTATGAGCGGAAGCAACAGCCGGAGCTGAGCTTCATTTTGTCCTTCTTTCACGGCCAACAGCATAAGCCAAAGGCTCAACATCCAGAAAAAACTCTGAGGTGTATCGGGCAAAATCATCACACCGGTGATGACAAAAGCATAAATCGAGCTGGTGTATAGCAAGGCGGCATACCAGCCGGTACGCTCACTTCGGAGGATTTTCCCCATCTGGAAAACCAGAAAAGTGTTGGCCGTCATGAAAACCACCGACGAAAAACGCAGAGCGAGCTCATTGTCGAACATAAGGTTCAGGCTAAACAACTGCATCACCCAGCCAATCATGGGTGGATGGTCGAAATGGCTTAAATCGGGAAAAAGCGCGTAAGTATAATAATAGACTTCATCGTTGCCCAACTCGAGCCAGAAAGCTAAAAAAGACCTGAAGGCGAAACTCAATGCCAAGAGCAAACCAAGTTTCAGGCGGTAATCGGGCGAAACAAATAAAATCTTCATCATTAGGTTTTCTTATGGCTAAATATTCTGATTAAGACACTAAAGAACAGCACAGCAGCGACGATAAACAAACTCCGCATCAGTGCTGTTCGGTCAATATCGAAGGTGGCTGTTGACTGCACGGGAAGACTTTCGCCCTGTGTCCGTACGACAGGATTCAGAAAAATAATGCTCCCATCCTCAAAATCAATTTCAGCCCTAAGATAGGTGTCATGGTCGCGAAAACGGTAATCGCTTGAATAGGTGTTGGTTGCCTGTTGGAGAAGTTTCCCGTTTTGCCCGATAAATCGGATTTGTTGAGCCTTTGGCCAAACCCGCAAGCTGAACGTATCCGTTTTCATCAGGGCCGATTGCACATAAGGAAGCTCTCTGCTTAAGGCAAAGAACGGCCGTTCCAGATTGTAAAAACTGCCCCTTTTTAGCGCATGAAGTAAATTGGCAACAGTTGTTTCGCTGTTTAACCATTGGATTGAGAAAAGGGTTTTTGTGCTGTCATTGACATCTTCCCCTCCAAAATTGCTTAACAAAAGATGCACATCGCGCCCATGACTCAGGGCGGTGTCCCAACATGCCAGCAAAGCCTCCGAAGATTGGCTGAGTTCGATGAGCTGATAGCCACTCAGGTTGATAAGGTCGTCATGCGAAAACGATGGAATAGGGTCGGTGATGGCAACAAGTTCGGATGTGCGATTCAGCTTTCGCAAAAGATTTTGTTTGTGCCTGAGCTGGGACGAAAACGGATAGTCAGTCCAAACAACCGAGTGTGCGCCAATGCAAAGTTGTTGTCCGCTATGCCAGCCAATGCCATGCCGATAAATGGAGAGCTTTACGCCACTTCGGTCAACATAAGGCTGCAAAATCTGGAAATTATTCACTTCCAACCGGTTGTGCTGTGTTTGAAGGGTATCGGCTCCCTTAATATTGATATGGTAATTGCCTTTGAATGCCATCTCGATAAAATGGCGTGCGTTGAAAGAAAGATTCAGACTGCAATTGGTTTGACCGCTTATATCCTGATAAGGGTTGTAAAACCTTTGACCATTGAAGGGTTCAGGCTCCGAAAACTGAAAATAAGGAGCCGCCAAATAAAAAATACCAAGAAAAAGCGCAATGACAACCGGAATGGCCAGAACCAAACGAAAGATAAAGCGATACCATCGGAATTCTGATTGGCTATGCAGTGTCATCATGGTCAATTTGATTGTACAAAGTTATCTAAACCTCGGATTACTAACAGGAAAAAGTCAGGCTAAAAAGCGAAGCGCAAAATCGCATTTTTTTATTGAGCCCTACATCGTCTCTACTTTCTTTCCAATTTCTGGAAATTGGCTCACAAAAATTTGCAATCCATGAATGAGTTGCCTATTTTTGTTCATCTTCCAAGATTGAGAAAATCAAGCGATTAATTTGGTTTGTTGCTCAATTGAGGTCTTTTCTATTTTTGAATCGGGATAAAAAAATGTTGTTATGGATGGATTCAGGATTTTCATTACCGAGGACGATATGTTGTATGGCGAGATGCTTAAATACCATTTGTCTTTGAACCCCGACAATGAGGTTCATCTTTTCCGTAACGGTCAGGAATGTCTGAAGAATTTGTACCGGATGCCGGCTTTGATTACGCTCGACTATAGCCTTCCCGATATGTCGGGGCTTGAGGTGATGCGGCAAATCAAAAAGGAGAACCCCGAAATTCCGGTTGTCATTGTGTCGGGTCAGGAAGATGTTTCAACGGCAGTAACCCTGCTCAAAGAAGGAGCCTACGATTACTTTGTGAAAGACGATGATGTGAAAGACCGCTTGTGGAACATCATCAAAAAGATTCGCGAGAACCTTTCGCTCAAAAGCGAGATCAGCAAATTGAAAGACGAAATTGGCCGAAAATACGAGTTTCGCAATGTGATAAAGGGCAGTAGTCCTGCTATACGGCAAATTTTCACCCTCATCGAAAAAGCCACCAAAACCAATATCACTGTTTCTGTTACCGGCGAAACGGGGACAGGTAAAGAGTTAGTAGCCAAGGCTATACACTATAACTCTACGAGAGCGAAAAAGCCTTTTGTTGCAATTAATGTTTCGGCAATTCCACGTGAACTGATCGAAAGTGAGATGTTTGGACACGAAAAAGGCAGCTTCACCGGAGCCATCACCCGAAAGACTGGGAAATTTGAACAGGCACACAGCGGAACACTTTTTCTCGACGAAATTGGTGAGATGGATCTTCACATGCAGTCCAAACTCTTGCGCGTGATTCAAGAAAGAGAGCTGAATAGGATTGGAGGCAACGAAACCATCAAAATTGATGTAAGGCTCATTGTGGCCACTAACCGCAACCTCACGGAAGAAGTGGCCAAAGGGAACTTCCGCGAAGACCTTTATTACCGTCTTCTTGGATTGCCCATCGAGTTGCCTCCGCTGAGGTTTAGAGGTCACGACATCATTATTCTGGCCAAATATTTTGTGGACGGATTCTGTGCCGAAAATAAACTTCGCAAGATGAGTATCTCCGAAGCCGCACAACAAAAACTGATGCAGTATGCCTTTCCGGGAAACGTACGCGAACTCAAAGCCATGATCGAACTTGCAGCCGTCCTTACTGATTCGGACATCATTGACGAACAGCATATTTCGTTCAACTCGGGCAGTGTGGCCACCAACTTCCTGCTCGAAGAAAATACGCTTGAAGAATATACCTCAAAAATTATTCGCTACTATCTCGACAAATACAATAATAATGTAGTTTTGGTAGCGAAAAAATTAGATGTTGGAAAATCAACAATCTACAGGATGTTAAAAGAGCAAAGGATCTGATGCCATGTCAAAAGCCAACGAGAAACTTTATAAATTAGACAAGCTGAAAGAGTACGTTGGCGACAGCCCGGAAACCCTATGCGAGATGGTTGGGCTTTTTTTGCAATCGGCTGACGAAATAAAAATGCAGATGCAAGCTGCATGCAGTCAAAACGACCCTGAAGCTGTTGGAAAAGCTGCCCACAAGCTCAAACCATCACTCGACATCTTTGGGGTGAGCTCTTTAGCCGTTCAGGCACGTCTGATTGAAAAAATTCATCACGACAAGGAAATGTGCCTCAACCTTCATCAAGTGGTGAAGGATTTTCTGGACAAGCTCGATCTTGTGGTTCAACAGTTGCAACACGACTACTCCCCGCGTAGATAATCCCCCTTCTTTTTTGCCAACAAACGGATGACAGAGGCCACACCCTGGTGATGCCGCCCCTCGCCGAGTTGTGTTTCGATAGCTTTGATGAAACAGATATTCAGCGACTTGAAGTCTTCAATAAGCTCTTCCGGCCTGTAGAGCATCAAAGGGTCTTTGGGTCCTCCCGATTTTTTCCCAAATTGTCGGACAGAGAAGAACTCGGCAATTAAACTGCCGCCGGGTTTGAGCGCATCGGCCAACCGTTGATGAAATCTGCGCCTGATTTCAGGCTCAAGATGCACAAATATCAAGCCTATAGCATCATAAATTCCGTTTTCAGGCTCAAACTGGCCAAGGTCGGCCAACTCATAACGGTTGAACACGACACCTTGATTTGCGGCCAACCGAAGGGCCTTTTTACGCGCTGCATCGCTGAAATCAACTGCATCGGCAAGCCATCCGCGTTGGGCAGCATAAACCGCATTGCGCCCTTCGCCCTCACCCGGAAGCAAAATCCTCCCGGAAGGGAGCTTCTCAAGCTCAGATGCAAAAAACTCATTCGGCGATTCGCCATAAATAAACTCATCCGTACCAAAACGTTCGTTCCAAAATTGGTGCATCTCTGTCTCTTTCTTAATGAATATCACTATGCTAACAACCAGAATCTGATTTTGTTTGAAGTGTCTATTCCAGGGCTAAGGCATTAAAATTTCGGGACTAAAAATTGATTCCGGCTCCCATCCCTCAAGTGAAGCATCCTTCTGTTGATTTCAATGTCTATCCTTCTTTAGTGGGCGAATACTTCGTTCGTTTGATACTTTTAAACCGACAAAGACTCAGAATAACGGATTGATTTCAATCCCTAAAGTAGAATTTGATAGCGACAGCTTCGACTTGGCCGGCCCATGATCAATTATTTCTTGTTTCTGCACTTTCACCTATCGGAAGGCACAAAAGTCAATGGGATGAACAAGGGAAGGCTCTCCTTCAAACACAATGATAGCATGAAGGATTTCAGGTTATTTCGATGAAAGAATTGAAAATACTTCAATTACGTTGTAAATTTGAAGCTGTTTTTAGTCAATACATCAGATTTCTAATCAGAAAACCACCTATAACTCAACCAAAAACCCTGAAAAGATGAGACGTTTTTTTACTCTTTTCCTCTTTTGGATTCCTTTTTTGCTTCACAGCCAGCCCGTATTTCGCAGCGGGGTTTTTCTCACCCATTCCACCGGGCAATGTATTTGGGGCCCAAATGGTTCGGCTACCAGTATCCCGATAGAGATTCAGGCATTTAACGCTGCTCACGGGCTGAGCGGCAGTCAGGCCATAAGCATGAACCGTGAGTCGTGGCCGCTCACACCCTGGGATAATGAATGGGAGCGCTGGCATCGTATTTTTAAGGGTATTGACCCCGAAGCCGATATCTTTCCCATCATCGCATCGCATCGTATCGTGGTCATCAAATCGTGTTATCCCTCCTCTTCGATGAGCGGCTGGGGAGTTCCATCCGACACCCTGACTCCTACCAATAAAACCGTTTACAACTATAAATGGCATTGGCGCAACATCGTGAAGGTGATGGCACAGCATCCGGAGACGTTTTTTACCATTTGGACTAACGCACCGCTGAACGAGGGAAACACCACTGCAGCCCAAGCCATGTTGTCGAAGAAATTTTGCGCCTGGGCAAAGGACACTTTGTCGGTGGGTCTCGACCCGGTAATGGGGGCATTTCCACCTAATGTATTTGTTTTCAATTATTTTGCAAAACTCACCGATGCCAATGGTTATCAAATGCAGCAATATGCGGCGAGCCCTTATGACAGTCATCCCAATGCTGCTGCCACGGCTTTGGTGGCACCTCAGTTTGTCAACGAGATTTTCACTGCTGCCATGATTTACGAACAGGGAACCAACGCCTTGCAGGTATCTCCTGAAATGATGTCGGTGCCGGCTCAGGCCGGGATAGGTATCTTTTCAGTAACAAGCTTTCTTGATTGGACTGCCCAAAGCGATGCCTCCTGGTGCACCGTTACCCCATCGGGAAACGGCAACGGAAACCTTGTGGCAAGTTTTGGCTCCAATGGTGCCACCACTACCCGCACTGCCACCATCACAGTATCGGCCAATGGCGTTGAATCACAAACCGTTCACCTTGTTCAATCGGCTGCTGCGGCTTTTCTGGTGGCCGAGCCTCAGGTGATGGAAGTGCCAACCGAAGCCGGCACAGCAAGTTTCACCGTCAGCTCTAATGTTGACTGGACATGCCAGAGCGATGCCTTTTGGTGCAATGTTACCCCATCGGGCAGTGGAAACAGTCAGATTCTGGCAGTATATGAGGCCAATACCTCGGAAGAAAACCGCATGGCCTTGCTTA
>JBDHYV010000105.1:0-8667 GCA_039811545.1 Bacteroidales bacterium
TGTTGTTTCGTTGCGGAATGGATTGGGCTGGTTTTGGCTTACCGTGGCTATCTCGTTGCCTTTGAACTCATTCAGTCCGGTAACGGCATAAGTTTTCTTGAAGTTGGGAATGTAATTAAACTGGACTGGGTTAGAGCCATTGTATGTATTGTCGAGCGACATATAAACCCAGGGGATGGTGTATTCAACGGAGTTAGTTCCGGTAGCTTGTGCAAAAACGCGGTCGGGCATATTGGCCCAGTTGGCTTTCCACATGGCAGGGCTGAAAATCGTAACGTTTTCGGCTTCGCTATGGCTGCCGCCGCCAGGAGCGTAAGGAATGAAGTCGCAGAAGTAAATGTCAGGGCGGGTGTTGTCGGTGGCATCTTCGATGTCGCAATCCAACCATGAGAAGAATACGATGGTCCCATCAGGAGTGGTAGAAATCTGATTGTGGTTGTAGTGGCTTACAGTGCTGCCGCCTTCTGTAAACTCGGCTTTAAACTGATGAATATTAGCCAGTTTGTAGGCTTTCCAGGTGGTTCCGCCATCGGGCGACCAAATATGGAACGGAGCATTGTAGCTTGGGCCGGTTTAGATGGAGCCGGCTGCAATATCGGCCAACATCACATTGCCCTGAATGTGGGGGTTACCCCAGGCATCCACAACTAAATCGTGATAATAACCAATGTAGTAGCCAATTTCATCGCGACTGGGAACCGGATCAGGCGAGAAGAAAGCCTCAAGGGCTTCATCGGTGATAAACTGCTTCACGCCATCGAGTCCGTTAACACCGCCTAACTGCACCTAAATGGCATCGCTCCAAGTTTCGCCACCATCAGTGGTTTTAAACAAAATAGGATGATACGAAGTGTAGGGCAATTCGTTGGGTGTGTTGGTCAACAAACAGATCCAGCCTGTCATGCCATCGGGCGAGAAGGCAATTTCAATGTCGTTGATGCCGTCGTCGGGATGAACGTCGAAAGGCCATTCTTCCACATCATAGTCAAATATGCCGGTGTCTTCGTTGAAAGTTCCTCTGGCAACATTCAACATACCATCAAAAGTGGAGGTGCTGCCGTCCCACTGTGTACGTTCGTCAATAAACCATGCTGTTCCGTTAGCCTGAATGGTAAAGGCGGATGGAAGGAACCAATGAATGGGGCCGCTCGAGGTGAATTTGTTTTGTGCGCCAGTTGAGCCGGTGGCAAATTTCTTGGCACCATAACCAATACCCCCCCATGAACCTGAAGTGCCCAAACTGCCGTCGAGCAGTGGTGCAACATAGGTGTGATAGGCGTTTTGAGGATCGGTGTTGCCGTCGGGATTATATAAGCCACCAAGCGGATAGCGTGCGTTGGAATACCCTGGTAGAGTAGGGTTGTAGTTCACCTGATTTGTCTGCCAGGTAAGCCCTCTGTCAAACGAAACATCATAGCCGATATAATTGCCGCTGGGGCTTTGCAGCCTGTGTGTATAAACAATCGTATTCAGGCTGTTGCTGATGCCGATGTTGGCCGTGCGCGAGCCGACAAAATGACCAAAAGCGTTGGCCGAGGTGCCAATAGGAATCACCGAAACAAAATTGGTTTCTTTGGTGCCTTTGAGTGGGGCTTGGGCAGGAGATGGCATGGAAACAGGTTTAGACTGTGCTGTTTCATAACCCATGGCTTCTGTGTTGGGTGCCTTGGCGGGCATTTTGTCCAAACGAAATTTTGTGGCTTGCCCAAAAGTTGTGATGCACAGAATTAGTGCAAAGATGAATAGTAAAGTCTTTCTCATATCTGAAAAATTTTGGTTAAACTATATGACAAAGATAGTAACTTCTTTATGAAGATAAAAAAGGAATAGTGTTTATTTTTCGGCTATCCGCCGCTCGAAATCAATTTTTTCGGATTTGAAACGGATGCTTCCTGTCCCGTCAACGTTTTCTGTTTTGCGTAGCTCAATGTCTTTGTCCACAAGATAATTGTAGGTGCTAACACCTCTTTGGGCAATGTCCCAAAGTTTGAAACTGAGTTTGTTGCCTGTCTGTCGTGGTTGCACAAGGGCTGATGCTCTACCCCATAGGTTGTTGGCAATTCGTTGAAGCGCTCCCGGGTGTGGTTTTGGCTCAGGGTCGTTCATCTGCTGCAACACAAATGCAAGTGCTAATTGTTGGCTAACATCGGGCTCATAAAACATGAACTCGCTTCGGTAAAGGTGTTTCATGTCGAGGCGTGCAAGGCCGTTTCCGGCCGAAAGTGATGGTAATGGCGGCTGTTGGTTGCGCTCAAGTGTCTCGGATTGTATATTGCTGTGAGAAAAAGAATGGTTAGACGTTGATGGGGCGGAATCCACTTTGTTGTGAGAAGCCGACTGCGGATGGGGATGAGTTTGTTCCGTTTCAGGAAATTTTTCTTCGGGGAGTTTCATTGCGATGGGCTTGTCCACAGTTGGGCTGACAGGCTTTTTGTCGTAAAGCCACCATCCCCAGCTCAACAACAAGGCAAAACTTGCGGCAACGGCAACAGACCGCACCCAAAAGGGAACGATTGTTTCCGCTTTTCGGAGCAAAGTCTGTTTGTTCGGGAAAACTATCTTAGGGTCGGGTTTCAGGCGGGTGAGCTGCCATATTTTGAATTCGCTCTGCCTCTGGGGCTGTTCGTGCAGCCAGGCTTCAAGACGTTCTGTTTCACCGGCACTGGCAATTCCTTCTACAGCTTTAAACATCAGTTCGTCGGCCTGTCCGTTCAGGGTGGAAGGCATACTTTCGAAAAGGAGTGCGTTTTTATCGGGATAACTCAAAACATCGGAGCTCATTGTAGGCAGTTCTTCTGTCAGTTTTTCCCAACTTCCCAGCTCAGGATGGCTTTCGACGAACGCCATCAGTGCAGCAACCTCGTACTGATCCAAACGCCCCTCAAGATAATCGAGCAACAGTGCTTCGTAGGTTTGCAGGTTGATGTCCATCATTGATCCTCCAACACAAGTTCAAGTTTCTGAATGTAGTTTTTCAAAGCGGTGCGTGCCCTGAAAATATAAACTTTTACCTGCGATTCGCTCAGGCCGGTGATTTCGCCAATTTCCCTGTAATCGTAGCCCTCGTAGTCGCGTAGCAAAACCACTGTGCGTTGTATCTCGGGCAATCCCTGAAGTGCTTCGCTGAGCACTTCGTTGAGGTCGGAATAGGAGTTGAACGCCATCTGCCTGCTACGGTGTTTGTCGTCGAGCCTGACCATACGCTCATCGCGACGGATGCTATCCACCATGGCGTGGTATGCCGTGGTGAAAAGATAGGATTTGCTCTTTTCCATCTGTATATCAGACGACTTGACCCACACCTTGGCAAAGGTTTCCTGTACAAGATCGCGTGCTTTTTCGCTGTCGCGCAGGTTTTTTACCAGAAATCGGTAAAGCCCATCGGCATAAAGTTCCACACACTGATTGTATTCTTTTCGCGTCATTGATTTTGCTGCGTCTTGCACTCCTTGTGACGTACAAGGATACACAAAAGTTACACGATGCTTCGAGACAAAATCAATAAATTTAAGAAATATAAGTTTGATATATTTGTAAATGACTGATGTACAGCTTTATATATTAATTAATGCGATTGATTTTTGAATATAAAAAATATCCCTCGAAGCGACTTTTTATTCTGTTTCAAGGTTTTAAGTAAGCGGAATGACTGATGAAGCCAGAAAGTTGCTAATTTTGCAGACTTTTCCAACCTATGGTTACTTTCGACACCTTTACACTCTCCAACGGACTTCGTTTTCTTGTCCACCGCGATGTTTCTTCGCCCATCATGGCCATGAACGTTTTGTACGATGTTGGAGCACGCGATGAGCATCCGGATAAAACTGGCTTTGCACATCTTTTTGAGCATCTGATGTTTGGCGGCTCGGTGAATATTCCCCGCTACGACGAGCCGCTTCAGATGGCCGGAGGCCAAAACAATGCGTTCACCAACAGCGACGTCACCAATTATTATTTGACCCTTCCTGTTCAAAACATCGAAACGGCTTTTTGGCTTGAGTCGGACCGGATGTTCGATTTGGCCTTTTCGGCCAAAAGCCTCGAAGTTCAGCGACAGGTAGTGGTCGAAGAGTTTCGCCAGAACTACCTCAACCAGCCTTATGGGGATGCTTGGTTTATCCTTCGGCCCTTGGCTTATAAGGTGCATCCGTATCAATGGAATACTATCGGAAAGGAGATTTCACACATCGAAAAGGCCACGATGGAGGATGTAAAAAGTTTTTATGCGCGATTTTACAATCCGAACAACGCCATTGTGAGTGTGGTAGGCAATGTGGAAACCCATCAGGTTCAAAAACTTGCCGAAAAATGGTTTGGCTCAATCCCTGCAGGGCCTGTCAACCGGCGGCTTCTCCCTGCTGAGCCTCCGCAGACGCAAGCGCGATTTGCTGAAACGAAGCAGAAAGTGCCTGCTCACGCAATCTATAAAGCCTGGCATATTCCGGGCTATAATCAGGGTGATGATTTTGCCTTGAATATGGTGGCCAATGTGCTCTCTTCGGGCCGTTCCTCGCTCTTGTATCGTGAGCTGGTGATGAGAAACCCCATGTTTGCCGAAATCAATGCCTTCACCACAGGCAACCTTGATCCGGGATTGTTTGTCATCACCGCAAAAGTGATGCCCGGCGTGGATTTTGACAAAGCAGTGACGGCACTTAACGAAACACTGAAGCGTTTTTTGGATAAAAAAACTTCCCAGACTTCCCTTCAAAAAGTGAAAAACAGGATGGAAACAATTGAGGTTTTCGACAATATCAGTGTACTCGACAAAGCAATGAACTTAGCTATTTACGCCCACTTAGGCGATGCCAATCTCATCAATACGATAAGCCAGAAGTACCGGACTATCCAGATAAATCAGTTTCATGAGGTGGCCAACGCGTTTCTGACCGAGCATAATTGCAGCACCCTTTTTTATTTCAAAGAAGATGAATGACCAGACCGGACTTTTTCGAAATTTTGCCCCAACAATAGGATTGCATTCGCCTCTGGAGCTTGCTGAACCAGAAAAGTTTTTGCTCGATAATGGATTGAGTGTAAGTGTTTTTCATGATCCAACTATGCGTGCTTTGCGCTTCGATCTGGTGTTTCGGGCCGGTAGTGCATGGCACTCTATGCCATTGGTGGCTTCGAGTGCGATGGGCATGCTGCCCGAAGGTAGTGAAAAAATTGCGGCAGGCCGCCTAAATGCAAAGATAGAATATCACGGGGCTAACCTCTATAACATGACTACGAAGGACTTTTCTTTTCTCTCGCTTGAATGTAACGACAGAAGTCTTTCCCACCTGCTTCCGCTCGTGCGCGAAATGGTAGAATTTCCGGCCTTCCCTCAACGCAGTTTTAAGCTATATCTTAAAGGAAAGAAGCATGAGTTTCAACAAAACAGCCAAAAGGGAAGGCATTTGGCTGCCCGTCATTTTAATACCGGACTTTTTGGCGCACTTACGCCCTATGGCAAAGTGGCAGCCGAGCGCGACTTCGACTTGCTGAACACCAGCTTGTTGCGCGATTTTCATCGGGATTTTTTTGCGCCGGAAACAACGGCTGTCATCATTAGCGGAAATATCAGTCCAAATGTGATTGAGGCCATCCATCGCAGTTTTGGATCATGGTCTGTCAGCGTTTCTCCACCTTCCGATTTTTTGCAACACACAGATTTTCAACCGCGAAATGAGTTTGTTTTTAAAGATAACGCCCAGCAGTCGTCCATTGTCATGGGGCGTCCGGTGATGGAACGCAGTCATCCCGACTATTTTGGATTCTTAGTGCTCAACACTTTGCTGGGAGGCTTTTTTGGTTCACGACTGATGCTGAGTTTACGCGAGGACAAGGGCTTCACCTATGGCATCAGTTCGAGGGTTGCGCCCTTACTCAAAGCAACGAGTTTCAGTATCTCTGCCGAGGTTGGCAATACGGTTACCCGACAAGCTTTGGAGGAGATACATCGCGAACTTCACCGACTGATGGATCAGCCGGTGGAAGAAAAGGAGCTGCTGACCGTAAAAAACTACCTCAACGGCATCTATCTCCATATCTTAAATGGGGTTTTTAATCAGGCTGAGAAATATAAGTCGCTCGCCGGTACGGGATTGGGAATGAGTTATTTTCTAGATAGCCTTGCCGCCATACAGACAACTACCACAGCCGATATCCAGCGGCTGGCTCAGAAATATCTGGATCCCGAACAGATGCTGACGGTGGTTGTTGGCAAAGAAAGCATTGAGTAAAGTCGTAGGGCACGATTTCCTTTTCTTAGAATATTTGTGAAAAGAAAAAAACGTGTAAAACTGCTGTAAGGCAGTTTTACACGTTTGACCTATAAAAGATAAACGTCAGTTTACCAAGAAAATAAGGAGAATTCCGACATCATCCTATTGACATCTTTTCTCACTTTTGCAATCACTACTTCGTTTTCTACATTGCTGATAACTTCATCAATCAGTGCAACGATGGGCTCCATGTGTTCTTCTTTCAGTCCGCGTGTGGTGATGGCAGGGGTTCCAATGCGCAGACCGGAAGTCTGGAAAGGCGAGCGGCTGTCGAAAGGCACCATATTTTTGTTGATCGTGATATCGGCTTTCACGAGGATGTTTTCCACCACCTTTCCGGTGAGACTGGGGAATTTGCTTCGTAAGTCAATAAGCATCAGGTGATTGTCTGTCCCACCCGAAACAACGTGGTAGCCACGGTTGACGAAAGCTTTTGCCATTACTTCGGCGTTCTTCTTCACTTGCAGGACATAGCGGAAATAGTTGTCGCTGAGTGCTTCGCCGAAAGCTACTGCTTTGCTGGCAATCACATGCTCGAGGGGGCCGCCTTGGATGCCGGGGAAAACGGCCGAGTTGAGGAGAGCCGACATCATTTTAATTTCGCCTTTAGGCGTGGCTAAACCCCAGGGGTTTTCAAAATCTTCACCCATCAGGATAAGGCCGCCGCGTGGGCCGCGCAGGGTTTTGTGGGTTGTAGTGGTTACAATATGGCAATGTTCGATGGGGTCGTTGAGCAATCCTTTGGCAATGAGGCCTGCCGGATGTGCGATGTCGGCCATCAAAATGGCACCTACCTCATCGGCAATGTCGCGCATGCGCTCAAAATCCCAGTCGCGCGAATAGGCTGAAGCACCAGCCACGATGAGTTTGGGCTTTTCTTTGACGGCCAGTTCTTCCATCTTGTCGTAGTCAACAAGTCCGGTGGATTCACTCAAGCCGTATGCCACAGGGCGGTAAAGGATACCCGAACTGTTGACGGGCGAGCCATGCGAAAGATGTCCGCCATGCGAAAGGTCGAGACCCATAAAGGTGTCGCCGGGCTGCAGACAGGTGAAAAATACGGCCATATTGGCCTGAGCACCCGAATGAGGCTGGACGTTGGCATATTCGGCATCGAAAAGCTCACAGGCACGGTCAATGGCCAATTGCTCCACCTGATCAACCACCTCGCAGCCACCATAATAGCGCTTGCCCGGATAGCCCTCGGCATATTTGTTGGTCAATACCGATCCCATCGCTTCCAACACCTGGTCGCTGACAAAGTTTTCCGATGCAATCAGCTCGATGCCATGCATCTGGCGTTCGCGTTCCTGACGGATGAGGTCAAAAATCTTTTCGTCTCTTTCCATAAAATATAGGTTTTGTTTATTACCTGGAATTTCCTGCTGCAAAGGTAGTTTTTTTTGTGATGGCCAAGCCTGACCTACCCTCTTCCTGCCTTCAAAAAAAGATGCACTTGCAAATAACCCGCTGCGAAAACACGGTCAAATATGTATCTTTGCCGCCCAAAAAACGAGTTCATTACATGGGATTTACGGACGAAATCCAGCGCAGGCGCACCTTTGCCATCATCAGCCATCCCGATGCCGGGAAAACAACTTTAACCGAAAAGCTACTGCTCTTTGGCGGTGCCATTCAGGTGGCCGGAGCGGTGAAGTCGAATAAAATTAAAAAAACCGCCACTTCCGACTGGATGGAGATCGAGCGACAGCGCGGTATCTCGGTGGCCACATCCGTCATGGGTTTCGAATACCACGATGTGAAAGTGAATATCCTCGACACTCCCGGCCACCAGGATTTTGCCGAAGATACCTACCGCACACTCACCGCTGTTGACAGTGTGATCGTGGTGATTGACGTCGCCAAAGGTGTGGAACCACAGACCGAGAAATTGGTAGAAGTGTGCCGGTTGCGAAAAACCCCTATCATGGTGTTCATCAACAAACTCGACCGGCCTGGGAAGGATGGCTTTGAGCTGCTCGACGAAATCGAACAAAAACTCAGCCTGCGGCTTAGCCCTCTGAGCTGGCCAATCAATATGGGACCGAAATTCAAAGGAGTTTACAATATTTTCGATCGAAACCTTTATCTCTTCGAGCCAAACAAACAACGCGTGGAAGAGGGCATTGCGTTTTCCGACCTGAACAATCCCTTTTTGGTTCAGCATCTGGGCGATGACGACACGCGTATATTGCGCGAAGAACTCCAACTCATCGAAAGCGTATATCCCGAGTTTGATGTGAGCGAATATCTTAGAGGCGACCTGTGTCCGGTGTTTTTTGGCAGTGCACTCAATAATTTTGGGGTAAAAGAGCTGCTCGATTGTTTCATCCGCATTGCTCCAAAACCGGTAGGCCGCGAAACCGAGGAACGTTTCATCCGGCCCGATGAGCCAACT
>JBDHYV010000106.1:0-8622 GCA_039811545.1 Bacteroidales bacterium
AGCCTATATCAGCGTTCACAGCGAGCCACAAACGATTTTGCTGAGTCCGATAGGAACCAGTATCTGCCGGGGCGATACCATGTTCCTCGAAACACCCCAGATACCGGGTTATACTTACGAGTGGACTATCAATGGAATGGTTGTTTCTACACAAACGATTCTGGAGTTTGAAGCCGAAACTACCGTTATGGTAACACTCACCACAACAAACGAATACGGTTGCTCCAGCTCCGAATCGGTTGAGATTGAAGTTTTCGACACCCCTCAGATTGAGCTGGGCGAAACGATACATGCCTGCGAAGGCAGCAGCATCCTGCTTCAAGGGCCGTTAGGTGCCGGATATACCTATGAATGGTTTGTCAACGGTGAGTCTTTTGGTGTCTATACTCCTGATTTTGAATACACCGTTACAGTACAGGCTGTCATCAGGCTCGACATGAACACCAACAATGGCTGTACGGCCAGCGACAGCATTTTGGTAATTCCGCTGGTTGCACCAAAAGTTGAGGTTACCGCATCGGCCAGTAATGTTTGTATCGGAAGTCCGGTAACTCTCATAGCCGAAATCACTGATGCAGCAGCATTTGAATGGTGGGACGGATATGTTAATCCGGTGAGAACTGTTCTCCCCTCCACACCCGGCGAGAAAAAATACTGGGCCAAAGTTACCAGTGCGGCCAACTGTATCTCAACAGACACCATCGCCGTGACTGTTCATCCAAAGCCCGAAATATTCCTCAACATTGCCGAAGGCGCAAGCTCAGTGTGTGAAGGCTCTTCAATCACCTTTGCCGTGAGCGAAAACTCAGGCATTGACATTGACTATGTCATCTGGGATCATTCCGTCACCGTTCCGTTTGGCAACGAACCTGTTCTTTATTTCGAGAAAATATTTACCCAGAGTGCATGGTTCAGTGCCGAGATGATGAGCAGTGCTGGTTGCCATGTTTCCGACAGTATTTTCATAAACGTTGAGGCATTACCCGTGATGACCATTAGCAACGACACCACTGTTTGCCAAGGCAGCACCCTCAGCCTGCAAGCTACGGGCGGCGCATATTGCATCTGGAGCGATGACAATGGCCCGCTGGCTCAGGGTTACACGTTTACCATTGAAGCCCTCGAAACAAAGACCTATTCTGCAACCGTTTACAGCAGCGGTAATCTTGGCTGCTCAACCACCGAACAAGTTACAGTATTCGTTGAGCTGTTGCCGGTTCTCACTGTCCAAGCCTCGCAACAGAACGAATGTGGTGGAACTCCGGTCGTGCTTTCGGCCAGCGGAGCCAACACATACGTCTGGTCAACCGGACAAACCGGAGCCAGCATTGTCGTTGCCCCATATCAAACCACTGTTTATACGGTAACGGGTTTCACCGACTTTGGTTGTATGCAGACCGCCTCATTGACCTTGAATGTGATACCCGCTCCCGAAGTAAACCTGAGCGGTCTTGCACCTTCATATTGTAGCAATCAGACACCTGTTACGCTGGTAGGCCTTCCGGCAGGAGGAATTTATTCTGGCACCGGTGTCCTCAACGGGAAATTCTACCCATCCATTGCCGGCCCCGGGACACATTTAGTTGTTTACACCTTTGTCAACAGTTATGGTTGTACAGGCTCCGACACTCTGCAAACTACAGTGATTGTTGTCCCCGAATCCATCAATTTAGGCGAAGACATTGCCATCTGCCCGCACGAACAAGTTGTGCTTGATGCTGGGCCTGGTTTCGATAGTTATTACTGGTCAACGGGTCAAACTACTCAAAAGATCACGATCAAAGGGAATGCCTATTTTGCCGGAACAACGCGTACCATTACCGTGATTGCCATGACACAGGAATGCGCCGTGAGCGGCAGTCTCAACCTCACCATACGAAACGACTGCTATATTGGTCTCGACGAACGTGAACTTGGCGAAAGCATTACCCTTGCGCCTAACCCAACCACCGGGCAATTCTCTATTCTGAACGCCGGCAACGATGGACGTTTGGAAGTGAGTATTTTCGATGGACGTTCGGCCAATGTATTCAAAACTATGTTTGAAGACTGCACCGGCGATGGACACCAATGCGACATCAACCTTTCGCATCTGCCAAAAGGAGTGTACATCGTCAGCATTGTGAAAAACAATCGCAGTTATATGCGAAAGCTGGTCATCATGTGATTTCGTTCCTTTTCTGGCCACTTTTTTTAACTACTTTTGCCCAAAACTAAGAGTAGAATGAAAGTTATTGGAATGGGAAATGCATTAGTTGATGTTCTCACATTGGTGCATGATGACGAAGTTTTGGCTCATTTAGACTTGCCAAAGGGCAGCATGCAATTGGTTGATAGTGCTACATCGCAGATGATTCACCATCACACTCAGGCCATGCCAAGGTCGAAGGCGGCAGGTGGCTCAGCAGCCAACACTATCAACGGATTGGCTATGCTGGGAATTGAGACAGCTTTTATTGGTCATATTGGCAACGACGACACCGGGCAATTTTTTCGTCAAGACATGGAAGAAAACGGCATTTTTCCGTTTCTTTTCAGCAGCCAAACTCCCAGTGGTATCGCCAATGCCCTAATCAGTCCCGATGGTGAGCGAACTTTTGCAACTTACCTGGGGGCAGCCATTGAACTTTCGCCGGAACACCTTGAGCCGTCATTGTTTTCCGGATGCGATTATTTCTATGTTGAAGGATACATGGTTCAAAATGAGATGCTTCTTAAAAAAGCTTTTACCCTAGCTCGACAACAGGGATTACGAATTGTACTTGATTTGGCCAGTTTCAATGTGGTTGCGGAGAACAAAGCTCTGCTTCAGGAAGTGATGGCCAACTATGTGGATATCGTTTTTGCCAACGAAGACGAAGCCCGAGCTTTCACCGGAAAAGAGCCAGACCAATCCCTCGATGCGCTAGCCGCCCTTTGCAACATAGCCGTTGTCAAGACCGGGCCGAAAGGCTCACTCATTCGAAGAGGCGATGAAAAGGTGAAAGTTGAAGCCATTGCGGCCAATGCCATTGATACCACCGGCGCCGGCGACCTTTTCGCTTCCGGTTTCCTTTACGGTCTGCTTCACAACATGGATCTCGGCCGAGCCGGAAAGGCTGGATCGCTATTAGCGGGAAACGTGGTTGAGGTGATAGGACCCAAGATGGACTCACTTCGCTGGAGTCATATCCGAACATCGTTGCAGGCCATCTGACAAGCTGGAAAGACTTTTGCAACATCCATATAAGCATATTGCATCATAGTTTTCAGGCTTATTCAGTATCATTTTAAATAAGGAGGTCGTTTTTTTATTCGCCTGAATTGATTAACTTTGCGCCCTTTATGAACGAGCATAAATGTTAAAATAAACCGAGTTTTATATGAAGATTTACCAAACAGAGGAGATCAGGAACATTGCCCTGATAGGCGCTGCAAAATCGGGAAAAACCACTTTGGCCGAAAACCTTCTTTTCGAGGGCAAGGTTATCAACCGTAAAGGAAGCGTTGACGACAAAAATACCGTTTCGGACTATCGTCCTATTGAAACCGAACGTCAGATATCGGTGAACACTACCTTAATGCACACCTTGTACGAAGGAAAAAAAATCAACATCCTCGACACTCCGGGTTTTAGTGATTATTCAGGCGAGATAGTTTCTGCAGTAAATGTTGCAGACACGGCTATCTTTACCGTTAACGGGCAGAGTGGCGTGGAAGCCACCACCGAAAACGCGTGGAAACATGCCGACAAGGCCCAAATTCCGGTCGTATTTTTCGTCAACCAGCTCGACCATCATAATGCCAATTTCGATGAGACAATCAAACAGCTCACCGATTATTTCGGCGAAAAGGTGACCATTATTCAATATCCAGTGAAAACCGGTGAAGGCTTCGATTCGGTGATTGACCTGATGTTGATGAAGATGCTCCGCTTCAAACAAGGCGGCGGCACTCCCGAGGTACTCGACATTCCGGCTTCGGAAAAAGACAAAGCCGAAAAACTCCACCGCAGCTTAGTAGAGAACGCCGCCGAAGGAGAAGAGTCGCTGATGGAAAAATATTTTGAAACCGACAGCCTCGATGCCGACGAAATCAGCCTTGGCATCCGTATGGGATTAATCTCAAGAGGAATATTCCCGGTGCTTTGCGGCGCAGCCAAACACGGCGTTGGTGTTACCCGCTTGTTAGATTTCATTATCAACACCTGTCCGGCACCGAATATGATGCCCGGTAAGAAAACCACCGAAGGCAAGGTCTTCAAATCTACTTCGAGCGAGCCTGCTGCCCTAATGATTTTCAAGCTGTCCAACGAACAGCACTTAGGCGAAGTCGCCATGATCAGAGTTTTTGGTGGCGAGATTTCCGAAGGTCAGGATTTGATCAATTCCCGCACCAGCAACAAGGAACGTATCTCGCAGCTGATGATTGTGAACGGAAAAAACCGTGAAAAAATCGAAAAAGTGGTTGCCGGCGACATTGCTGTTACTATTAAGCTGAAAGATGCCCGCAACAACGACTCACTGATGGATCCAAAACTTGGCGACAGCGGCTTTGAACCCATCGCCTACCCTAATCCTATCTTTTCGATTGCCGTGAAAGCCGTTAGCTCCACTGACGACGAGAAGCTTGGCAGCATTCTTCAGGACATCCACCGCATCGATCCCACATTCCACGCCGGACTATCGCGCGAGCTGCGCCAGCTCATCATCCAATGCCAAGGTGAGTATCATCTGAACACTGTGAAATGGTATCTGGACAATATTCACAAGCTGCCGGCCGAATTTGTTTCACCGAAGATTCCTTATCGCGAAACCATTACCAAACCGGCAAAAGCCGACTATCGTCACAAGAAACAGTCGGGAGGTTCGGGTCAGTTTGGCGAGGTTCATCTGATGGTTCAGCCTTATTTTGAAGGCTACAAAGATCCCACCGATTTTCCGGTACGCGGCAGGGAAGAACACAACCTTTCGTGGGGCGGGAAACTGATTTTCAACAACTGTATCGTGGGAGGCTCTATTGATGCACGCTTTATGCCGGCCATCCTCAAAGGGATTTTAGAACGCCTTGAAGAAGGCCCGCTCACCGGTTCTTATGCACGCGACATCGTGGTTTATGTGTACGATGGTAAGATGCACCCTGTTGACTCAAACGAAATTTCGTTTAAACTGGCTGGCCGCAATGCCTTTAGCACGGCCTTCAAAAACGCCGGCCCAAAAATTATGGAGCCTATCTACGATGTGGCCGTTCGTATGCCCGAAGATATGATGGGTTCAGTGATGACCGACCTTCAGGGTCGCCGCGCAGTGATTATGGGTATGGATTCCGACCACAAATATCAGGTGTTGAAGGCAAAAGTTCCGCTTGCCGAAATGGATCGCTACAGCACTTCGCTCAGTGCCATCACCAGCGGTCGTGGCACCTTCACCATGGGCTTTGCCGAATACGCACAGGTTCCAGGCGAGGTGCAGACCAAGCTGCTTAAAGAATACGAAGAAAAACTCAAGGATGAAGAATAAACCCCTTTATTCAAGCATATTAAAAAAACGAAGCCTCAGTGGGCTTCGTTTTTTTATATCAGCCGAAACGGTTTGCATTTGCCCTCCGCACGATAATCGCGGTAGCTTTCGTAGGTTTGCCGCAGCAAGTCAATATCAACAGGCTTTGTCAGGTACGCGAAAACATTGTATTCCGAGGCTTTGGCGGCATATTTTGAATATGCCGAGATGAAAATCACATCAAATTTGCGAATCGGAAATCGCTCGAGCAGATCGAAGCCTGAACCGCGCGGCATGTCAACATCTAAAAAAACTAAATCGGGCTGATACTGCTTGATGAGTTCCCAAGCCTGATCAACAGTGTTGGCTGTCGTAACAACATGCAAATCAGGACAATACTCTTTTAAAATAAGTTCAATGGTCACGATGGCATTGGGCTCGTCGTCAATAATGGCAACGGTGATGGATTTATTCATTTTCGAGGATATGTTTAACAATATTCGGGAAACAAAGGATTACACGTGTGCCAGATGGCTGGCCGTTTTTGTCTGACAAATCGTAATAGGTCAAAGTTATAGGACTGTCGGAACGCTGATTAAGCAGAAGAATGCGCTTTTGGAGAATGTTGAGGCCTAAAGAAGTCTTTTCGAGCGTTCGGGAAATTTCAGAAGCTGCTTTGCGGCCAATTCCATTATCTTCGACCTCGCAAATTAAGTCGAACTCGTTTTTAATTCCAAAAAAAACCGATAGTTTACCTGGGTTGCTACTGTTCATCAACCCATGTTTAATGGCATTCTCAACCAAAGGTTGAATCAGAAAGACAGGGATTTGGGTTTTCTCCACATCAATCCGGGTGTCGGTAGTCAAGTTGTATTCAAAGCGGTTGCTGAAGCGAGCTGCCTCCATCTCGATATAAAGGCGCAACAACTCCTGTTCGTTTTTCACCGAGTGGAAAGAAATCTGTGCCTGCTCAAGAATACGGCGCATCAAACGTGCAAAAACACTGAGGTAGCGAGATGAGGAGGTTTTATCATTTTCGAGGATATAGCGCTGAACGGTGTTGAGTGCGTTGAACAAAAAATGGGGGTTCATCTGGCATACAAGAGCCTCTTGCTGATAGCGGTTGATATCGTTCAACATTCGTTCGCGTCTCATTCTGATTTTCCCATAAATCTGCATGGATAAGAGGAACAACAACAATACCGATATGCCAATAAGCAACAAAAACCACCATTCACGCCAATATGGTTTGGCAACGACAAAGCTGAAGCTGGCCGGCTGATGACTCCAATGGCCATCTGGATGCTGCACTTCCACTTCGAAACGATAGGAGCCCGGTGGCAAGAAAGGATACTGAGCCACAATCTGTTGATCAATCACCCAATCGTTTTCCAAGCCCAGCAAACGATGTCGGTAGGTGAGTTTGCCGGTTTTAATCAACGAAATCCCAAAAAACTCAAAGGTGATATTGTTGTTTCTGAAAGGCAGACGTAGGTTTTCCAAATTTTGCACCGGCCTATTCTCAACAAAAATCTGTCGAATATGCAAAGGCATCTCAAATTCAGGGTCGGGTTTACTCATGTTATTCAACATACTGATTCCCACCTTTGTAGCGATGTAAACTGTGTCGTTGGCAACAACAATTTTCTCAATTTCTTTGCTGATAAGTTCGCGGTAGCCCATCGTTTTCACCTCCATCAAGGTCTTGTAGGGTAATGGCATCTCCATCAATGCCATTCCTTCGTTTGTTCCGACAAGTATTTTTTTGTCGAGGAAACTGATTGACTTCACGGAGTTAGAGGGAAGTCCATCGTTTTTGGTAAACTGTTTGAGCGAGTCGTCAACGAGCATGAGCAGTCCATGCCCTTTAGTGCCAATCCAAAGGGTGTCGCCAAAAGTATTGAGGGCGACAATCCGGTTTTTAAGAATCGGATACTTATCCCCGTAATAAACCATCTCATCGTTTTCAAATTTATAAAGCCCACTGCTGGTCCCAACCCAGACCAGACCATTTTTGCCGGCCTTTATTGACTCAACACGGTCGTTCAGCGGCTTGTCAACCCGATTGTAACGATTTTCATATTTGAGAGCCTTAAGATTTGACACCCCATTGAATTGGCCAATCCAAAGGATACAGTTGTTCTCATCGAAAGCCATTGATTTGATGGGGTATCGCTTTCCCCATTTTTTTTCGGGTGATGAAATCTGAAAAAACTGTCTTTCGTGAACGTTACAGTAAAGCAACCTCGCGCTTGTTCCCACCCAAACCCGGTTTAGGCATGGGTCGAAAACCATCTCATTGATGGTTTCGAATGGAGTGAGTCCAAGGTCGAGCTGTGTCAGTCTACCATTTTTTGCTATCACCACGCGGCCATTCGTATAGGCTATCCAGAGTTGTCCATCATCATCGTGTGCTATATTAGCTACTGTCTGGCTAGGGAATCCGTCTTCGGCCGAAAGGGTAAAATGGTTGGTTGAGGGTATATAAAAGAATCCTTTATTCAGCGAAGTGAGCCAGATGCCACCTTCGTGATCCTGAACAAAGCTCGAAAACGATTCGCCTTGAAAATAATGGTGAAGCAGGTTAAGATTTTTATCGGCGACATAGAGGCCTCCACCCACGGTGAGCAGCCATAGCCTGCCGCTAAGGTCAACTCCAACGCTTGACAGATAATAGGGGCTGTTAAAAATCTTCTCAATTCCGTCAGGTCCTATCAGAAAGGCCGAATACTGAAAGCCGAGTAGCACCTTTTCGTCCAGAGAGACGGCAAAAAGATTTCGTGAAATATTAAAATCCTGCTTGATTGCCGCGAGGCTTACCGCCCAGCACTTGCCATTGTGATGGACAACGGCACTATCGTAAAATTGCTGACCAGGGCCAGTGAAGAAGGCTTCTCCTTCCGCATCAAACATCACATGAAGTGTATGACTGCCTGGGATAGAGTGCTTGGAAATTTTTCCGGCTGTGTCAACCACCACATAACCAGCCTTTCTCAAATAGAGATGAGCCTGACTTTGTTTATCTATCCAATACGACAGAAAAACTGTGTTGTTACTCATTTCTTCAGCCCGCATAAACGAATCCAGCACTGCATTGTAAGCATAAGGTTTGATCTGGCCTTCTTTTATATACGCCAGTTTCCCG
>JBDHYV010000107.1:0-8614 GCA_039811545.1 Bacteroidales bacterium
TGTTTCAAATCGCCAAACAGTGCAGCCCTGACCATATCGCTAAAAGGCCGTGGAAACGCATTGGCTGCAACGGAAATGACGCCTTTGGCTCCGGCAGCAATCAGCGGAAAGGTGATGCCATCATCGCCCGAAATGAGTTCAAAATGCGATGGTTTGTTGGCAATGATTTCCATCATCTGGTTAAAATCGCCTGAAGCTTCTTTGATTGCCACAATATTGGTATGCCGTCGCGCAAGCTCGAGGGTGGTTTGGGCTTGCATATTCACACTCGTTCGACCCGGGACATTGTACAAAATGACGGGCACCGGACTAGCCTCGGCCACCTGATCGAAATGGCGGAGCAATCCTGCCTGCCCTGGCTTATTATAATAAGGTGTCACCGAAAGCACCGCAGCTATCCCATCGAATGAATCATTTTTCAACTGGCTCACCACTTCTTCAGTATGGTTTCCACCAACGCCTTTGACCACGGGAACGCGGCCATTTACCTGCTGCAAAATGATTTGTGTTACAAATTGTTTTTCTGCCGCTGCAAGTGTTGGGGCTTCACTGGTGGTCCCCAGTGCCACAATATACTCCACGCCACCGGCTATAACATGCTCAACGATACGTTTCAAGGCATCGGTATCCACAGAAAAATCGGGCCTAAAAGGTGTAACGAGAGCCACACCTGTGCCACTGAAAGAAAAAGTATTCATACGACCGTCGGGTTAAATTTGTTAATTCGTTTTAGCGGCAGAAACGCCTGCAAGCGCGTTGAGATAGGAGCGACACTGCATCATATAATCCTCAAATGACACAGCTTCTTGCGAATAAATCGAGAGTGGATACAAGGCATTGCATTGTTTTGACGAGGCACCTATTTTGAGTTTTGTTTCGGCAGTAGCTGCCAAAGCATGAAGATAAAGAGAGCTCGTTTCGTCAGCATTAATCAGCAGCTCGAAATGCTGGTTCTTTATCATGTTTTGAAGAGCCGCTACGGGTTTCCCAAAAAGCGTGAAACTATGTCGTGAAATTTTTAGAATACCGTTGTGAACGATATAGTCTAACTTTTTTTCTTGAGTGAATTGTATAACAATCAATAAGTTAATGTACGGAAACTGGGTCTTGAGCCATTGGTATCGCCTCTGGGCTTCGTTATCGTTGGAGTTGATAAAAACCAAAAGCGAGTTCAACCCATCAAAAGCACCAAGCCTGACCTTAGTCAACTGTCCGGCCAGTTTGCAAATGTTCCGGTTTAGAAAATAAGTCAATGCCATGTAAAGAAAATTTTCACCTCGATGTTGAGGCGGTAAAATTACAGGTTTTCAGAATGAAAAACAGGAAACTCACAGTAGTTTTTTCATTTCGTTCATGAAAAAAGCACGTTTCCGCTTACATTTGAAACGAATTATTACGGGGGATGTTGTTTCTTTGTATCAAAAAAAGAAGTTGAAAGTTACGGTTTTAGGAAGCGGCACTTCGCAGGGTGTTCCGGTTATCGCATGTCCATGTCGCGTTTGTGCCTCAATTGATGAACGCGACAAACGTCTGCGCTCGTCCATTCTTCTGCAAACTGCTTCCACTAACCTTGTTGTTGATGCCGGACCCGATTTCAGGCAGCAAATGTTGCGGGCAGGCGTTAAAAAGCTCGATGCTATATTAATCTCCCACACCCATAAAGACCACATTGCCGGTCTTGATGATGTTCGTTCGTACAACTACCTGAGTGGCAAACCAATGCCTGTATACGCCAGTCAACGCGATCAGGATGAAATTAAACAGGAGTTCAGTTATGCGTTTTCGGAAAACCCGTATCCCGGCGTGCCCGAATATGAGCTGCACACCCTTTCAACAGATTCCTTTATGATTGGCGACCTCTCCATACGTGCTGTGGAGTTGCTACATTCGCAATTGCGCATTTTTGGATTCCGTTTTGGGCAATTTGCCTATTTGACGGATGTCAACCATATTCCGCATGAAAGCATGAAAGCCTTGGAAGGCATTGATATACTGATGATTGACGCATTACGGAAAACACCACATCTCTCTCACTTCAATCTGGAACAGGCCATTGAGGTAGCAGAACAGCTTTCGGTGAAAACGGCTTATTTCACCCACATCAGCCATTTGATGGGGTTTCATCGCGAAGTGCAGGCCGAACTACCAACAAACATGTTTTTGGCTTGGGATGGTTTAACATTCCACGTCTGAGGACAATTCGCCACGACCTTCGAGCACATCGCCCGAAGACATTTTTGGTGTTTCGCCCAATTCTTTCAACACGGTGTTGACTTCCAGCTCAGTTGAATGAAGCTTTTCTTTGCAAAACCTTATCAGCAGGGCTGCCCGTTTCACTTTTTCCGAAAGTTCGTCAACGTTGACTTCGCCATTTTCGAGCTCCGAAACTAAAAGCTGAAGCTCTTCGTAGGCTTCGGTATAAAGTATTTTTTTCATCATTCTATTAATGTATCGTGAATTTCTGTTGCGGTTGCCACCACCCTACCTTGGGCAAGCCGGATATCGAGGATGTCGTCTTGATTAAGCTGCACAACATTGGTGAGAGCCCTGCCGTTGTGATAAACAATGCTAAACCCTCGTTTGAGGATTTTTTCGGGACGCGAAAGCTCAACCAGTCTTTCAATCTGATTAACAGATTCAGACCGTGCTGCAAAGTAAACTTGCAATTGGCCATGAACTGACTTTTTAATCTCATCTATTTTATTTCCACCCCTGATGAGTTCTTCCTGAAAAGCACCGGCAGCGGCTTGCTGCAAATGCCCAAAGTGAACGATTTCGCGGCGAAACTGTTGCCGCGTCAAGAATCTCATTTCCAGAACTTTGTCGTGCAGGCGATTTTGTTCAATGGTGATTTCGGAAACAGCCATACCCTTCAGGCTAATGGTCAGCGATTCGAGGCGGTGTGTTTCGTGCCGAAGCCGCTGAAGCGATCTGAAAATACTTGCCGCGGCAAGTTTCAAGTTAGATTTGACATTAACAAAGCGCTGGATGATGATTTCGGCCAGTTTTGTTGGCGTGATGGCATGGGTATGGGCTACCATTTCGGCCACGGTGAGGTTGGTGGCATGACCTATCCCGGTGAGTACGGGCAATGGGAAACGGCAAATGGCCGAGGCCAGTCGGAAGTCGTTGAAAGCGGTGAGCCCCACCTCGCTGCCTCCGCCTCTGATGATAGCCACCGCATCGAAATAATGTGCTACAGAAGCAATCCTTTCGAGTTGACGTTCAATTTGTGAAGCCGCCTTTTCGCCTTGTAACAGAGAAGGGAAAAGCATCATATCTATCCGGAAACCATCCACACGATCGCGCAGAACCTGCTCAAAATCAGCCAATCCCTTGCTCGTAGAAACCGAAATGACGGCCAAACGTTTGATGAGAATCGGCAGTTTCTTCTCAGTGTTTTGCTGAAACAGCCCTTCGGCTTTGAGCCTCCGGATGGTTTCACGCTTTTCCCGTTCCAACTCGCCCAAAGTGAATACCGGATCAATATCGTGAATTTGAAGCGACAGCCCGTGGTTGGCATCAAACTGAATGCTGGCTTTAAAAAGCATTTGAATACCTTCGCGAAGCGGCTCGCCCGTAGTTTGAATAAAATTATGGTTAATACGTTGATAATCACCAGACCACAATACCGAACGCATTTGCGCAATGACAACACCCTCTGTCTTCTGTATCAGATCGGGATAACAATGCCCCGAATATTGATAATGGTTCAGCCGATTCATCTCGGCCTTCACCCAATAGGATGATTTATAGCGATTTTGAAGTGTTCGCTTAATGCTTTCAGCCACTTCTTTCAGGCTAAAAACCAAGTTTCCGTTGAGTGTTTCGGGCAAGAGTGAAAGTGTTTGGGCAGGCTAAATTATGAATAAACATGAAAATTTACGTACAACAGCTGCAGATGTCGGGGAAAAATCTATCTTGCCGCATAAAACAGCTTTAATTATGAACCTTCTGTTTCTCTGGCACACCCCATTGATAGCTGAAAAAATCAGGCGATTGTCGGGGCTCAAGGACTTTCACTTTCATTTTATGCCATTGGGCGACTTCGCGGCAGTTGAAAAATTAATAGACATCTCCCATTTCTCGGTCATTTTTATTGAGCATGGCCAAGCGTTGATCGAGAGTCAGCCAGCGATGTTTGCAGCACGTTTTCCACTTGTACCACTCATCGCCATTGGCACAGCATCGCAAGAGCACGACCTGCTGGCAAGCATGAGTTCAGTGGGATACTGGGACTATCTTCTGAGCCACAGCATCAATGCCTCTACGCTACGCAAAGCTATTCTAAGCAACAGCAAACGCGTTGACATCATGGAAAAAGCTCGTCGGAGCGAAACACAGGAGCGCAAAGTGATGGACTACAGCAACAGCCTGCTGGCGCGCATTAGCCACGAAGTGCGAACCCCGATGAACGCCGTTATAGGCATGGCCGAGATGCTCTATGACACGAGCCCCGACAGTAAACAGCGTTTTTATATCGAAACCATCCGCGAAAGTGGAGTTCATGTACTTACTCTTTTCAACGATCTTCTCGACTACAGCAATATAGAATCTAATAATATCGTCATCCACAACCGTCCGTTTAATCTGCATGAATTCCTGTCGGAAGTCGTCCTCGAGGTGATGGAGCAGGCTCGCCGCAAACGCCTCGAGTTGCTGCTCGAATTTGAACCATCGCTGCCAATGCTTTTTCTTGGTGATGTGTTGCGCCTTCGGCAGATGGTGATGCACCTGATGGAAAACGCCTTGAAGTTTACCCTGCAAGGCTCGGTTTGCCTTCGGGCGCGATCCAGTAAGAAAGACCAGAGACACTGGCTCGGCATCGAGGTGGAAGACACCGGCGAAGGAATCAAATCCGGCCAGATCCCCTCACTCTTTAAACCCTATATCGAAACCATCAACGAAAAAGACGCCATCAAAGGAATTGGTTTAGGACTCACTATTTGCCATCGGCTGGTTCAAAAAATGGGGGGAAAAATTGAGGTGGAAAGTCAGATAGGCAAAGGATCAATTTTTAGCTTGCAAATCCCTTACAATCCTATTAAAAACACTCCAGCCTATCCGCCAAACCCTGAACTAAAAGGGAAAAAAGTCCTTTTCCTGACACAGGATTCTCTGCTCGACCCCATCCTTAAAAAATATATGGCTTACAATGATGTAGAGCTCGACATACGCACTGTCGGGCAAGATTTGTCAGGACTGGCCGAATGGCTTCCTCCCTACGATTTACTCATCACCCATCTGCGCACCAATATCAAGATTGACCTCAAACTTGTGGATATCGTCCGCGAACAAAAACCGATTCCGCATCTGTTAATCAAAGACCGGGAAAAGATGAGCGATAAGCTCATTGTCATCCGAAAAGATACAGTTATTATACCTAAACCATTGTATTACAAAGATTTACTTGACTCTATCCGTGCGACACTCGACAAACAAGCCAATCGCCTTAATTCGACCGGACAATATCTTCAACCTGACGAACACATGGCCGAATATCATCCACTCGACATTTTGGTGGCCGATGACAACGTAATCAACCAACGTATTATCATTAGCTTACTTAATCGTTATGGCTATCAGGTGCGTGTGGCTGACAACGGAAAAGAAGCCATCGAATCGCTTGAGAGAAGAACTTACGATGTAGTTCTGATGGATATTCAAATGCCGGTTCTTGGCGGCATCGAGGCCACCCAAACCATCCGCAGCAAGTTCAGCAAAAAAAAGCAACCTTTTATTGTGGCACTAACTGCCGGGCAACAGATGTCGTCCAAATCTGATTATCTTCAGAAAGGATTTGACGACATACTCGTCAAGCCGGTACAAGCCAAAGAGCTTACACAACTTCTGCTTCAGGTTTCACGCCGCGACCGGTAATAAAAACGCATCATCGTCTCCGAAAACCATGCTAACCTCAAGGCAACCAAGCTCATTTTTTTGTTTCTTTGCATTCTCAATCAAACACCTTCTATGGCTCAGGAAACCATCCTAATTCTTGATTTCGGATCGCAATATACACAATTGATTGCCAGGCGCATACGCGAGCTCAATGTGTATTGTGAGATATATCCGTTCAACCATTTTCCGACAATCACCGCCGACATCAAAGGCGTGGTGCTGTCGGGCAGTCCATATTCGGTACGCGATGGTGTGATTACCCCTCCCGATCTTTCAGCCATTCGCGGAAAACTTCCACTTCTCGGTGTTTGCTACGGCGCACAAATGCTGGCTTGGGAAAGCGGCGGCAATGTCGAACCTTCGGCCATCCGCGAGTATGGCCGTGCAAACCTGAGTTTTATTGCCCCTGATGACTCCCTCTTCCAGTCGTTGACTGTTGGCACGCAAGTGTGGATGTCGCATGGCGACACCATCCTCGGCCTCCCAAAAGAATTTGAAATCACAGCCAGCACACACGATGTTGAAGTGGCCGCCTTTCACGTCAAAGGCGAGAAAACTTTTGGCATACAATTCCACCCCGAGGTTTACCACACCAGCGAAGGGCAAAAACTCATGCGGAATTTTGTGGTGGACATCTGCGGCTGTCATCAAACTTATACCGCAGGTTCGTTTATCGAAAATATGGTGGCCGAGTTACGCAACAAACTCCAAAACGACCGCGTTGTGCTGGGGCTGAGCGGCGGTGTTGACTCGTCCGTTGCCGCCATGTTGCTCCATAAAGCCATAGGCAAAAACCTCTATTGTATTTTTGTGGACAACGGATTGCTTCGAAAAAACGAATTTGACAAGGTGATTCACTCCTACTTAGACCTTGGTTTAAACGTGAAAGGAGTTGATGCCAAAGAGCGCTTCCTCACTGCCCTGAAAGACATCAGTGAGCCGGAGCAGAAACGCAAAACCATTGGTCGCACCTTTATCAAAGTATTTGACGAACAGGCACATCTGATTGAAGGCGTGAGTTGGCTTGGACAGGGAACCATCTACCCAGATGTCATCGAATCGGTTTCGGTGAAAGGACCTTCGGCCACTATTAAAAGCCATCACAATGTGGGTGGCCTGCCCGATTTCATGAAACTTAAAGTGGTGGAGCCGCTTCGAAGCCTCTTCAAAGACGAAGTGCGCATTGTGGGCCACGAGCTTGGCCTGCCGTCATTCATCCTTGACCGCCATCCTTTTCCCGGCCCCGGACTTGGCATACGCATACTGGGCGATATCACCGCCGAAAAAGTTCGTATTCTGCAAGAGGTTGACGATATTTTTATCGAATCGCTTCATAAATCGGAGCTGTACGGAAAGATATGGCAAGCTGGAGCTATCCTACTTCCGATTCATTCGGTGGGTGTGATGGGCGATGAGCGCACCTATGAAAATGTGGTAGCCCTTCGGGCTGTTAACTCCACCGATGGCATGACAGCCGACTGGGCCCACCTGCCTTATGACTTTCTGGCCCGCGTGAGCAACGACATTATTAACCGCGTGAAAGGGGTGAACCGCGTGGTTTACGACATCAGCTCGAAACCGCCGGCCACCATCGAATGGGAATAACTTTGGCCGTAAAACCCTGAATGTATGAAACTTACACCTAATAGGTTTTTGAAATACTTGCTGATTATCTTGTTCGGCCTGTATGGCATATCATCGGTTTTAAGTCAGAATGAGATTGCAGTTTCGCGCGCTGTGATGGAATATAACGGCAAAAACTACTACCTTCATAGAGTAGAAGAACAACAAACTTTGTCGGCCATCGCACGTGCCTACGGCATCCCTGCCGAGAGCATCCTCATCGAAAATCCTGATGCACGCAAGGGACTACGCAACAATCAGGTGCTTCGCATCCCTGCCTCAAAAGCACCTAAAGGAGCCGAATTGACCAAGAACCTGCCGCAGCCCACTACTGCAATCACCGACGAATATGAATATGTATATCATGTGGCCGGGCGCGATGAGAACTTCCGCTATCTTGCCGGGATTTATTTAGTTCAGGAAGCCCTTATCCGTAATGCCAACAAGGGCATGAAAGAACCCTTTCGCGAAGGCGATTATGTGCTGGTTCCAATAAGTAAAAAACAAACTTCACCGACGGAAACCGAAAGTCGTTTTAAAAGAAGCAATTACGACCCCTATACACACAACAATCCGCAACCCAGAAACCTGCCTGACCCAAAGCAACTTGTGAGCGAAAACAAAGTTGTCACCGTTTCGCCTTTCGACTCGCCACTAAACCCGGTGAACCCACCGGAACAAACAGGCCGACAGTACAATCGTCCGGCCTCATCAGTAGGACCCGAAACCCCTATTGACGAAGGAGTTCACGTGGTGAAGCCTAACGAGACTCTGAAAAGCATTGCCGCCGACAAAAAAATTAGTCCTGAAGCCCTGCTTGCGGCCAATCCCGGAATCAACACAGGTCTGCGTATTGGACAGATACTGAAGCTCCCCGATACCCAAAAACCTATTTTTGAACAACAGCCCATAACCGACACAATCGAAATCCATGTGGTGAATAAAGGTGAAACACTTTTCCGCATCTCGAGGCAATATGGCGTGAGTGTTGCCGAGCTTAAGAATCACAATCCCGGACTCACCGAGAGCATCTCGGCCGGCCAAAAAATCAGGATTCCAAAAAAAAAAACAACTGACAACTACCTAATAT
>JBDHYV010000108.1:0-8435 GCA_039811545.1 Bacteroidales bacterium
TAATATTTTTACAGCAACGAAACACGAAAACGCACAAAACGCCGTTTCTTTGTCAGTGTCAGGCTATTGCCGGCCTGATATGAGAAAGCGGAAGCTATCCCTCGGGGGGGGGGTTCGCTGTGGCGGCACTGTTCATCTACGGACAGTGCCGTTTTTTTAACCCTGATATTAAAATGAGGTGTTGATTTAAAAGAAATCGGAAGGGTCGGGTTGGTCTCTTGCGTCTGATTCCTCTGTCAGACGGTGAATCACGGGAAGCAGTGTAGCCAGTCGAAGACCCCAATGTTTGTTAAAAAGCTGTGCGCACTCATAAAGGGCGTTTTCTCTTGCAGCAAGGGATGGACGCTTAAAAAGAAGAGTAAAATCCTTAAGGTCTTGATATACATCGGTCAAGTGCTCAGAGATGCTTCCGGTGATCAGACTGTCATCGCCAAATTCGGATAGGCCGGCAAAATAAAACTCATCTTTGTTGTCGCATACTTTGCGCAGCGACAGGAAAATCTGATCCCATTCTTCCTCTGTTACAAACCGCCCGGCGGCCTCGGGATATTGAGGTTCAGGGGCTTGTAAAAGACTGCCGCGAAGGTAGAGGAGAGGTACAAAGTGACGAAGTGTCTGCAACAATTGGCCAAAGACTGCTTCTCCGCTGTTTTCGATCAGTTTGCAATATTCGCCGGCAATCGTTACCATCTCAAGGTTTTGTCGCGAAAGGGTTAAGTCAGATTGTGTCATAGTTTGGGGTTAATTGGCTATTTTTGCTTTTGCAAAAGTACGAAAACAGCAGTATTCGGCACAACAACACCATACGATGAAGATAGCCAATAAAATCCAACTTCTCGCCCAACCTTCACTTTATAACGCCTTCCGAAAACTAATGTATAACGCTTTCCCCGAAAACGAAAGGCGGCCTGAGCAAGGATTTCTCAAACAAATGGCTTCTGAAAATTTCGGTGTCAAACTTTTCCTTGATGAGAAATTGGGATTGAGTTCGTTTATAACTTATTGGGATTTAGACGATTTCCTTTTTGTCGAACATTTAGCAGTTGTTGAGGGTCAGCGTGGTCAGGGTCGGTTTTCGGCTATGTTGGGTCAGTTGGATGAGTTTGACGGGAAATCGGTGGTGTTCGAAGTTGAGCCGCCCACAAGTCAACAGGCCATTGATCGCATTGCCATCTACCGGCATAAAGGATTTTTTGTTTATGATTTTCCATATCAACAACCGCCTTATCGCGTTGATAATCAACCTATTGACATGATTCTGATGGGCAATCGGCCTCAGCCATCGGTTTTGGATCTTGAGAACTGGGTGTGGAGGATACATCACATCGTTTATTCACTTGACTTTCTTTGATGAAGTTGGTCAAAAGTCAGAAGACTTAAAGTTGGCTCCCAAGGTGCTGAAAGAAGAAGCCCTTTTGCAATTTTGCAAAAGGGCTTCTGATGATTCTTAAAATCAGTGTTTTAAAGCCATTTCACAAGCGGAAAGTCTTGACGATGTGGCAGTTCGCTATGGAATGGATATATCCGGAAGGTGTAGTCGTAAACGCCGGCCCTGTTGACGGGGACATTGATGTAATAGGTAACCTCGCTGCCGTTGTTTCCGATGATTTCCATTTTTTCTACGAAGACAATCTCATTGATTTTGTCGTGCAGTTTTCGGCCAAAAATCAGCTCGATTGCAATATCGCCACGGTCTAAGGCTGGAGTGTTAAGGGTTACTTCGGCAATGAAATTTTCGCCAAAATTAAGTGGTCTTACTGTTGGGTCGGGCACTTTCACCGATTTAATCTCAATGCTGTCCCATGCGGCTTTCACTTTTTGTTTCCATGCTGCCATCTGGATAGCAGGCTCATAGTTCTGTTCGATATTGCGTCGGGCCGAAAGGATAAGTTTGTTGTAATAACGGCTGAAATAGTCGTCGAGCATCCTTTTCATCGTGAAATGGGGGACAATTTCCGAGACGTTATTTTTGATGTAGGAGACCCATCGTTCGGGCACATCATTGGTATTGCGCTCAAAATATGCCGGAATGATGTCGGTTTCGAGGAGGTTATAGATATTTTCGGCATCCAATTCGTCCTGAAACTGTTGATTCGCAAAAGTTTTCTCTTCCTGAAGCATCCAACCGGCGTCGGGTTTATAGCCTTCGGCCCACCATCCATCGAGTACGGAGAAGTTGAGTACACCGTTCATCACCGCTTTCTCGCCACTTGTTCCCGAAGCTTCTAACGGCCTTGTCGGTGTATTGAGCCAAATGTCGCAACTGCTGGTGAGGAGCTTGCCCAAATCCATATCGTAGTTTTCGATGAAGATGACTTTTCCGGTAAACTCAGCTATCTTGGAGACGTCAATTATTCTTTTGATGAGATCTTGTCCGGCTTTATCGTTTGGATGCGCCTTTCCGGCAAAAATGAAAATGACCGGTCTTTCGGTATTGCTCACGATACGCGAAAGACGTTCGAGGTTAGAGAATAACAGGTGGGCACGTTTATAGGTTGCAAACCGGCGTGCAAAACCAATGATCAGCGCTTTGTGGTTGAGTCCGGCCAAAGTTTTGAGGATGATTTTCGGACTTTCCTGTCGTTTGGTGAGGTCTTTTTCTATTTTCGGCTTTAGGGAACGAACAAGCTCCTCTTTGAGCTGTGTTCTTACCTTCCATATTTTTTCGGGACTCACCTGCTGAATAGTTTTCCATTTTTCGGGGTTTGACTGGTCTGAATCAAAGCCTTCGGCAAGGGTTTCCTGATAGAGTTTTTTTATGCTGGCCTGTGTCCATGTTGGATAGTGCACCCCGTTGGTGACGTATCCGATGTGCAATTCATTGGCAAAATATCCGGGATAGAGAGGTTGAAACATCTCGCGCGACACCCGTCCATGGATACGGCTCACCCCGTTGACCTCTTGACATAGATTTGTGGCCAGAACACTCATCGAGAATTTTTCATTGGTATCGGAGAGACGGAATCGGCCCAGGCCGACAAACTCGTCCCAACTGATATTTAGACGGTCGGCATAATGGGGCATATAAGTCCGAAGGAGGTGCTCCTCAAAGGCGTCGTGGCCGGCCGGAACGGGAGTATGTGTGGTGAAAAGTGTTGACCTTCGTACAATCTCTTTAGCGACATCGAAGCTAAGCTGTTTCTCGTCCATCAACAAGCGGAGACGCTCCAGACCGATGAAGGCCGAATGACCTTCGTTGCTGTGGTAAATGGTGGGGTTGAGACCAATTTTTTCGAGAAGGCGGATGCCGCCAATGCCCAACACCATTTCTTGTTTGAAGCGCATCTCGCTGTCGCCACCATAAAGTTGGTGAGTGATGCTTCGGTCATCGTTCTGGTTTTCTTCGATGTCGGTATCTAAAAGGTAGAGAGGGATACGGCCTACGGGTACTTTCCAGGCTTTGGCCACAAGTGTTCGTCCCGGAAGAGCCACCTTCACCGTTACCCATTCGTTGTTGGCATCGCGCACAGGTTCTAAGGGCAGGTGGGTGAACTTTTGTGGGATATAACCGGCTATCTGTTCTCCGGAAGTGGAGATGTCCTGCTGGAAATAGCCATAACGGTAAAGTAGCCCCACGCCAATAAGGTTAATGCCCGAGTCGCTGGCTTCTTTTAGGTAGTCGCCGGCCAGCACACCTAAACCTCCTGAATAGATTTTTAAACTTTTGTGAAGACCATATTCCATGCTGAAATAAGCGATCTGGTCGGGGTTTTGTGATGCCCCTTCCAAATAATGCACAAAACGGTCATACACTTTGTTGATGCGTTGTACAAAAGCTTCATCTTTTTCGATGGCTTCCATTTTTTTGCTTGAGAGACCTTCCATCAGGTGGATGGGATTATGGTCAACGTCTTGCCAGGCCACGGGGTCAAGGTCGGCAAAAAGGCTGACGGCATCATCATTCCACGACCACCAGAGGTTTTGCGCCATCTTGTGAAGCTTGCTCAGCTCTTTGGTGTAAACTGGTTGGAATAAAATCTTTTTCCATGTAGGCTGGTCTTGTTTGTCGGCATACAAAGGCCGAAGGGTGTCGGCAAGGCGTTTCATCTCATACCATTCAGCACGACCCTCGAGTTTGTTTAGAGCTATCTCCCAGGTCTTTAGATAGTTTTCGAGTGAGCCGCTCCACCAGGTTTTTTCTGCAATGCTAAAGCCATCCTTTTTATAATCCAATATTGTTGCTTCTCCAAGAGCCGAAAATGCACCAATTGTAGTGGTTAGATGGTCAACAACATCATTGTAGTTGTCTTCGTTTCGTTCGAGAACAGTCACCGATTTGCCGGCCATTCCGCTGTCTTTCACCCAGGTTCCGAATCCGCCTAAGCTGGTGGTGATGGTAGGGATGCCAAAAGCGATACTTTCGAGCGGGGTATAGCCCCATGGTTCGTAGTATGAGGCAAAGACTGTGAGGTCGAAAGCAGTAAGAAAATCGTAGTATTTGATGTCGAAAATGCCATCTTCGCCTTTAAGATAAACGGGTACAAAGATGATTTTTACTTTATCGGTTGGCTTGTTGGTGAGGCCGGCTTCCTGAATACGGTTCAGAACGGCATCGTTGGCGGTGTCGTGTAGGAAATGTGTCATAAACGACTGAGGTTGAACCTCGTTGCATTCCGGATTGGAGAGACAGTCGCGCAGGGCTTTGTTGGGTCCTGCATTGTTGGCCGGAATGGAGATGATGCCTACCACATCTTTTTTAAGGTTGGGGTCGTTATTGAGTTTGGCCAAAGCGTCAATGAATACGTCAATGCCTTTGTTTTTGAACTCATAGCGTCCGCTTGTCAACACCAACAGGGTGTCGTCGGCTAGTGTATTGCCGCTCATCACCGAGGCTACCTGAAGGATAGTTTTGCGCGCTTTTTTGCGTTTGTCATGAAGCTCTTTTGTGCTCCCAACAATGGCGGGGTCAAAACCGTTGATGGTCAGCACATCGGGTGTTCGTCCAAGGAACTGGGTACATTCGCGTGCGGTGATGCCGCTCACGGTAGTGAACACGTCGGCTTCGCGAGCCGAGAGGCTTTCGAGCGACTGCTGAGCGGTGATGTTGAAACGGTTGGCCATCACTGCTGGGTTGTAGGTTTCCAAGTCGCGGTAGAGAGGCAGATTGTTACCTGCAATGGCGCGCCCCATATAGGTGGCATGGGTGGTGAAGGCGGTGGCCACTTGTGGGCAGTTCTTTTTCAGATAAAGAATGCCCGAACCTGTCATCCATTCGTGGAAGTGTGCCACCACTTTGTCGTAACCTAAAAGGAAATAGGCGTAGAAACTTTCTATCACCTGGCCGGCAGCGTAGCCAAAAAGTGCCCGCTCAACATAATCCCAAAGTCCGTGGATGGAATCGAGCTGGTAGGTTTCCCAGAAACTGGCAAAGATGTTGTCTTTTTCCGGAAATAATGGGGTGAAATCAATCAGGATGGCAATGGGCGAACCTTCGATATTCCACCGTCCGATCCTGAATTTTAGACCTTTCAGCGCCGACTGCTGACGCCATTCAGCGAAAAGCAAAGAGTCTTCAATAAAATAAGGGTTTTTGCTGGTTTCCTTCCAGACATCGGGGCCGATGGTGATGTAATTGTCGCCAAACAACTCATGCTGAATCTTAGCCTTGGTCGAAAGTACGGTGTAAATGCCGCCTACCATATTGCACACTTCCCAGCTAATCTCGAAAAGGTATTCCGGCGTTTTAAAAGCTTTTGTAGTCATGTTTTCCTTCATTATTTATTTCTGTGGGTTTTTATTGTTATCAGGCAAACCCGTTTATTTTTTGCGTTTTAATATAAGGTATCAAAATGATATACACAGGTGATGACAGCGTTAAACAGGGAAATGAATTGCCGCTATCGGTAGGCCTGCTTTCTGTCTGATGACAGAGATTGACCATGAATGAAAATGCAATACGATTGATTCCTTTCTGTAGGTTGAACAATTTTTTTCAACCGAGTTTGGTTTATTTGAGTATCTCGTCGAGTTTGTCGCCGATGGCTTTGCGCACTTTTGCCGCCTGCGATTTGCTTGTTTTTGCCGCTTGTGCTTTCAACTCATCGTATTTCTTTCGGGTCTGTTTCGATAAGTTGGGCAGTACTTTGTCAATCAGCTCCTGCTTTGCGTTGTCCAAGGCGGCAATCAATTCTTCGGCTTCGAGGTCTTTCACGATTTCTTTGACTTTTTTATCAGAAAGCTCTATGAGTGCATCGAGATGAGGTTCAACCTTTTGTGTTTCTTTTTTGATTCTTTTGCCCAAGCTGTCGGCAGTTTTACGAATTTCATTTTTCACTGCTTTGCCTATTTCAGTGCCCAATTTAGCTCCTGAAGCGAGAATCTCGTCCATGATTTCTTTGGTGTCGGGGTTCGACTCTTTGACACGGATGGTGAAATCGGCCAGCACATTCATGAAGTTGATGTAGGCTTCGTAGGGCGATGGGTAGTGGGTGAAATATTTATGGACTTCGCCATCGGAGAACCATTTGGTACACATGTAATAGAAGTGGTCTGATGCCTGAAGGTATGCCCAGTCGCGGGCGATACTCTCATCGCCACTGTTGGCGGCTTTTTCGGCCAGTTCATAAAGGCGGTCGAACGATTCGTCCTGAAGATTGTTTCCCAACCAGGCGGTGAGGTCGCGTTCTTCGTCGGCCCATGAGATTGGGTTTGGCACATGGACAGCCGACACAGGCTGAAGAGTTTCGGCCAGTTCGGACGGGGTGGCGAATTTATATTTTGTTTTACCAAGGATACTGGCAGGCAGTGCCTTCATAAAATCGAAGATGCCCGTTGCAGCCCATTGATGTTCGCCAAAAGTTTCATAATCCATGAAGATATTCACCACTTCTTCCTTTGGGCTGAAATCGTTGATCCAGCCGGCAAACTTGTCGGCTGTGAGTGGCCATTCTGCCCAGCTCTGTTGTCCGAAACGGAATGAGATGTCATCGCTCAGACGGAAGTTGCGCACCAACACTTTCAGTTTTGGATTGATGGCATTGGCGTACATATAGTTAGGGCTTTTCCACCCAAGCACATGCTTTGCGCCTTCGGTGAGCATGACTTTGAAGCCCATATCGGCCACCTGCTCGCCAATCTGGTCTGAATAGATCAGTTCGGTGTTGCGGAAACTCACCGGTTTTTGGCCGAATGTCTCTTCAATCTTGCGGCTGTGCATCTCTACCTGACGGCGAAACTCCTGCGGGTTTTTTAACGAACTGAGAGAGTGTGCGTAAGTCTCGCCTAGTAGTTCGACATTACCCGTTGCTACTAATTTTTTGAAACTCTCCAACACGTCGGGGGCATACAGCTCCATCTGCTCAATGGCAATGCCTGTGATGGAAAAACTGACCTTGAACTTGGCACCATATTCTTTGATGTGTTGCATCAGGATAGCGTTCATGGGCAAATAGCATTTTTCGGCAATGCGACGCATAATCATTCTGTTGAAATACTCATCGTAGTAATGATGGTTTTTGCCGATGTCGAAAAAGCGGAATGTCCTCAGACGGAAGGGCTGGTGTACCTGGAAATAGAAACAAACTGATTTCATATCTTCTGAATTTTTGTTTTTATTCAAACTCTGTTGATGCTCGTTGTGTTATTGTTGTGCAGACTCGTAAACCTTTTTGATGTATTTGGCGGCATGTTCCCATTTCAGGTTGTCCACTTCTTCTTTTCCGAATTTGATGAAGGTTTCTGAAAGGGCGTTGTAGTGACAAAGTCCATAGATGGCATCGGCCAGCCCGTCAATGTCCCAGAAGTCCACTTTTAAGGCGTGTTTTAGCAATTCGGCCACGCCCGACTGTTTGGAGATGACCACCGGCACATTGCTTCGCATGGCTTCCAAAGGCACGATACCAAAGGGTTCGGAAATGGAAGGCATCACAAAGACGTCGCTCATGGCAAACATCTTGTCCACATCGTCGCCTTTCAAAAAGCCGGTGAAATGAAACTTATGCCCGATGCGCAGTTGTGCCACGCGTTGCACCATTTTGTTGAGCAAGTCGCCGCTGCCGGCCATCACAAAACGCACGTTGTTGTCGCGTTGCAGGATTTTACGGGCGGCTTCTACAAAATATTCCGGTCCTTTCTGGTAGGTGATTCTGCCAAGAAAAGTAACCACTTTTTCTTTCACCTGCTTGTCGGGCAGTTCAAGGTCCGATTTGTCAATGGGTTCCACGGCATTATGCACGGTTACGACCTTGCGTGGGTCAATGCCATATTTTTCGATGACGATTTTACGGGTGAGGTTGCTTACAGTGATCACCCTGTCGGCGGCTTCCATCCCGCGTTTTTCGATGGCATACACATTGGTATTTACGTTTTCGCCTGTGCGGTCAAACTCGGTGGCGTGCATATGTACAACCAAGGGCTTGCCCGAACTTTCTTTTGCAGCAATGCCGGCACTGTACGTGAGCCAGTCGTGGGCATGAATCACATCGAAATCGTATTGG
>JBDHYV010000109.1:0-8397 GCA_039811545.1 Bacteroidales bacterium
CCCCCTGCTGGACTTGAACCAGCGACCCTCTGATTAACAGTCAGATGCTCTAACCAACTGAGCTAAGGAGGAATTTCATCCTTAAATGAGGGTGCAAAATTAACCCTTTTTTAAATTCGACCAAATGTTTTTTTAAAAAAATCACTCAAAAATCACTATACATCTGAACATCAGATATATACAGTTGTTTGTGGATGCTTCTATCGCTTTTGTTATAATTGCTGAATCCGGATACTTCACTGCATGCAACCGTCTCAGTGTGTGCGCAGCATGATGAGTGGACTTTTCGATTTGACCGGAATCGTCAAGGGGATCATCTCCACCGAAACCATGGTTTTGTCTAGGCCATAGGCTCTTACATCCCCAATGCCAATGCGTTTGAGCAGATAATACATATTGAGGGTAAAGCGCTCATGGAAAGGTAGGTCAATAATCTTGCTTACCTGGCGGTCCAGATGTACAAACCGAAAATCGGCCGGTATCTGATATTTTTTCAACGAAGGATACTGACTCACCAGATTGATTTTCCCTTCTTCGCTCATGGTGAGCAACACCTGATTGAAATAGTCGGAAATGCGAGGCTGAACCTTGAACCCCAAATAAAAATCAATCCGGTAGATTTTTTTCTCCCAAAGTTCGGTTACCTTGTATTCTATAGTATTAGGCTCGTCTAAAATATCAACATGCAGAAACCAATACACATCGGCGCGCTTTGGCAGACGCTTAATCAACGAGTAAATGGTTTTTTCTTCAATGTCGGTCAATAAATCAGCATGTGTGGTGTAAACGAGCTGACTGGCGTATTTCGGAACCGCCTCATCCGAACTCAGGTCGTTGAGCACCGGCAGATAGTCCTTGATGGCCAAAAACGAAATGAACCTGTTGCGGATTTGTCGCCCTCTATACATCATCACCATGATAAATGCCAAAATGGAGGCAGCCACGACCGTGAACCAGCCGCCATGCACAAATTTGTTCAGATTGGCCACCAGAAAAACACCTTCGATTGTGAAATAAACCAGAATAAACAATGCGATGATGAACCAGGAAACTTTTCGTGTTTTAAGATAAAAAACCATCAGTACTGAAGTCATGAGCATAGTAATCGTAATAGACAAGCCATAAGCGGCTTCCATATTCTCCGAGGTTTGAAAAATGAGAATGACCAGAATACAAGAAAAATAGAGCACCCAGTTGATGGCAGGGATGTACATCTGCCCTTTGGCTGCCGAAGGATATTTGATCCTAATTTTAGGCCAGAGGTTGAGCGAAATGGCTTCGCTAATCAATGTGAATGAACCTGAAATGAGAGCCTGGCTGGCAATAACGGCAGCTATGGTAGCTAGGAACACGCCAAAAGGCAGAAACCATTGGGGAATTACGGCAAAAAACGGATTCGTGCCCGAAGGAATATGGCCAATATTCTCCATTATCCATGCGCCCTGACCCAAATAATTGAGCACTAACGCTGTTTTAACGTAAATCCAACTTGCCCTGATGTTTTTAATGCCGCAATGGCCCAGATCGGTATAAAGTGCTTCGGCTCCGGTGGTGCAAAGAAACACCGCACCCAAAAGTAAAATCCCACCCGGATATTCGGTCAGTAATTTGGAGGCGTAATAAGGATTGAGTGCTTTGATGATGGAAGGATGGGTGGTGATGAGGCTGGCTCCCACAACGCCCAGCATCAGAAACCATAAAAACATCAGCGGACCGAAAGCCTTGCCAACTGTAGCAGTGCCAAGTTGTTGCGCAAAAAACAAGGCTGTGATAATACCTAATACGATGGGGATGACCGGAATAGAATCCCCATAATGGCTTAAACCTTCGATGGCCGAAGTTACCGTGATGGAAGGCGTAATAACCCCATCGGCCAACAGCGCGCTACCGCCAATGATGGCAAAGGCACTCAGCCATTTATAGTCCTTGCGCAAAAGCGTGAAAAGCGAAAAAATCCCGCCTTCTCCCTTATTGTCGGCTCGGAGGGTGATGATGATGTATTTTAGCGTGGTCTGAAGGGTCAGCGTCCAGAATACACAAGAAACCGAACCATATACAAGAAGCTCATTCGTCTCGCCAGACCAATCAAGAATAGCCTTGAAAACATAGAGTGGCGAAGTGCCAATATCACCATAAATAATCCCTAACGTAACAATAACTCCGGCAACACTTAGTTTTGAAAGTGAATCGTTTTGGCTAACTGACATAAGTTATTCAGATTTAAAAAAACGTGCAAATGTAGAGCAAAGCAAAATGCCTCAGACATATTACTCAATTTTTTTTATCTTCTTGAAAAAGAGCGGATAACAACCATGGCCTGATAATTTGAAAATGTTTCTTTCAATCGTTGGCAGGAAGACGGGTTATTGCTAAAAACTCAAAATCAAGCGCAATCGGTGGGAGACCGACCCAGCGAAAAACCGTATTTTTGCGCCATTAATCATGCTAACGATGGGTGTGTTTTTGTTTGACGAGATGATTTTTGGTCCGGTTCGAAGCCGCCGGCTGGGTGTTTCATTGGGTTTGAACCTTTTACCTACTTATAAAAAGGTGTGTAGTTTTAATTGTATCTATTGTGAATGTGGCTGGACGGGAGAAACCCGCCCTGAAGCCGGTAAAATCCCCAATGTGGAAGAATACAGTCTGGGGCTGATGGAGAAACTCCGTCAACTTCAAGGCACTGAACTTGAGCCTGATAGCCTGACTTTTGCCGGCAATGGCGAACCAACACTGCATCCCGATTTTGCCGAAATCATTGATGTAACCCTCGTCCTGCGCGATCAATTTGCACCAAATGCCACCGTCAGTGTGCTGACAAACGGGAGTATGCTGCACAAGAAAGAGGTGGCCGATGCATTGAAAAAGGTCGAAAACAGCTTACTTAAATTAGATGGAGGAACCGAAGAAACCATCCGCGCCATCAACGGGCCGGCCAAAGCCTTCAACCTTCGGGCTTATGTGGAACAACTGAAAACTTTCCAGGGACGATTGGTCATTCAAAGCCTTTTTTTGCGCGGACAGCATAATGGCATTGCCATTGATAACACCACCGAGGATGAATTAGCTGCATGGCTAAACCTTATTTCCGAGATTAAACCGGCAAAAGTGATGGTCTATGCCATCGAACGCGACACTGCTGCCCATAACCTTGTCAAGCTGCCCAAGGATGAACTCGAACAAATAGCCCAAAAAGTAAGACAGCTCGGCATCGAGACAGAAGTTTTTGCTTAAAAACCTTAGCCTTGAAACAATACCCTGTTGAAGTATGGATGGCTCTGTCCGAAACCTTTTCGGGGAAAGAGCAGTTTCATCAATGGCTGTTGCAAAACGGCTATCCCGAACTGGCAGCTTTTAGCAGTTCAGTCAGGGGCAGTCAGGAAGCTTTCGACTGGCTGATGCAACATTCCTTTTTTCATCTGGCCGCCCTCGATGGCGCGATTGACAACCAGCCACAACCTATCCAATGGCTTCAGACACATGGTTTTGTGGCTTTTTTTCATTTGGCCGCTGCTGTCAACCTTCAGCCTGCCTCGCTGCTTTGGCTCGAAAATAACCAGTTGGACATCTTCATTCATCTTGCAAACCGAATTCGCGGATACAGAGAAAATCAGACTTTTGACTACCATAAAAAGAATTTCTGATAATTTTGAATATGTTTGTTTTCTGGTTTCAATAAAAATGTCATGAGAGCAAAGCTTATTTTTCTTGTTTTTTTTCTCCTTCCTATTATTTCTATGGCACAACTTTTCACGGGCGGACTCAAGGCGGGTTTAGTGGTGTCGCAAGTGGCCGGCGACAGATTTTCCGGATTTAACAAAGCAGGCTTCAATGCCGGGTTTTGGGGCGCCTGGCACGTGGTGCCAGGGTTTTCGATGCAAATGGATCTGGCTTATATTCAAAAAGGTTCTGCCCAGCAGGCAAGCGAAAGCCGCCCCGACATCCCGCAATATCTGCTCCGGCTCAATTATATAGAAATGCCAATTGTGGCACACTACCAATGGGAGAAATGGGCTATTGAAGCCGGGATAAGTTTCGATTTTTTAGTCGGACAAAAGGAAACGATTGATTTTCTGCCAAATGACCAGAAACAGGTGTGGCGCAAAATGAATCCGGCCAGTGTGCTGGGGGTTCAATATCAGCTCACTGATCATTGGGCAATCAATCTGAGAAGTATTAATTCCTTTCTTTCAATCCGAAAAAATAGTGTGCCTCACAATGTCAGACGATATAGCCGGCATTATGGGGCTTACAACGATGCCCTTTCTTTTGGTATGATCTATAAAATTTAACCCGATACTTTCTTCATCCCCATCTGACTTTTACCTGAAATGGACGAACTGCTTCCGGCCGAGATTGAAAATCTACGCCAAAACATCATAAAATGGGCGAAAGAGTTGGGATTCGACGATGTCGGGTTTTCCGAGGCCGACCTGCTTGACGAACAGGCACAATTGGTGGAGCAATGGCTCGAAAATCAGCATCAGGGAACCATGTCGTATCTGGAACGCAATCGCGAAAAACGCTACGACCCAAGGCTTTTGGTCGAAAATGCCCGTACCATCGTCAGTGTGCTCCAAAACTATTTCCCTTCGGAAAATCTTGCCACCGAGGATAACTATAAAATCTCGAAATATGCGTATGGCACCGATTACCATTCGCTCATTCGCGATAAACTAAGGATATTGCTCTCGAAAATTGAATCTGTTACAGGGTCGCTTCAAGCCAGAGCTTTCACTGATTCGGCTCCTGTGCTCGACAGAGCTTGGGCCGAAAAGGGCGGCTTAGGTTTCATTGGCAAAAACACCTGTCTCATCCACCCGCGAAAAGGATCGTTTTTTTTCATCGGCCATCTTTTTTTGCCTATCAGGCTGGCCACTCAGGCGGCAAAACCCGTCACGGACTACTGCGGAACCTGCCGCCGATGCATTGACGCCTGCCCGACCAATGCCCTGATCGCACCTCATCAGCTCGATGCCCGACGTTGTATCTCCTACCTCACCATCGAACATCGGGGCGAATTGCCCGGGGAACTCCGCAGTCGTTTCAAAGATTGGATTTTTGGCTGCGATATTTGTCAAGACGTCTGTCCCTGGAACCGGTTCGCTAAGCCACATCACGAACCCCTGTTTGCCCTTAGCGATGAGCTGAAAAAAATGCGTAAGAGTGACTGGCACCGCCTTGATGCCGACGATTTTAAGCACCTCTTCAAAGGCACAGCCGTTGAACGAACGCGCTACGATGGCTTGAAACGCAATATCCGCTTTTTAGAGAATGATTCGGGCGAAGGTCATATTGCGGATTAGATTTCTCCCGTAACTCACCCGGAAGTAACGGGCGAAATTGTATTTTTGCCCGAAAACCTGATTCAGAAAGAAAGGCTAAAAGATTTTATAGCCGTAATAGAGAAAATGTTTCCCTCACCTTCAATAACGATGAAATCACCTGCGAACTCTTTGCCAAACAGAACCGAAATCAGCCAATTGGGCGAATTTGGACTCATTGACTATCTGACAAAAAATATCCGGCTGCAAAACAGTTCGAGTCTCAAAGGGGTAGGCGACGATGCGGCGGTGATTGCAGCCGACGACCGGCAAACCCTCGTGTCGGTTGACGTGTTGATCGAAGGCGTGCATTTCGATTTATCTTATACCCCATTGAAACATCTGGGATATAAGGCCGTTGCGGTCAACATCTCGGATATTGCTGCCATGAATGGACAAGCCGAACAGATTGTGGTGGGCATAGGACTGTCGAACCGTTTTCCGGTCGAGGCGATTGAACAGATCTACGAAGGTATGATGTTGGCTTGCAAGCGCTATCAGGTGGATATGGTGGGAGGCGACACTACATCGAGCAATTTAGGTCTTTTCATTTCGGTGACGGTGATTGGCAAGGCAAAATCGGAAGAAATTTGTTATCGCGCTGGTGCTTCGGTCGGCGACCTGCTCTGTGTGAGTGGCGATTTGGGAGCAGCTTATATGGGCTTGTTGCTTCTCGAACGCGAAAAGGCAGCTTTCATGGCAAACCCGGATATGCAACCCGACCTCGAAGGATTTGACTATATCATAGAACGTCAGCTTAAACCCGAACCCCGCACCGATGTCGTAGGCATGCTTAAAGAGGCCGGAATTAAACCAACATCAATGATTGATATTTCCGATGGCCTGGCTTCCGAAATACTTCACCTGTGCAAGGCCTCATCACTTGGCTGCCGGCTTTATGAAGATAAAATACCAATTGATGCTGCAACCCTCTCCATGGCCGAAAACTTCGGAATAGTGCCGACGGTGGCCGCCCTCAACGGAGGCGAAGATTATGAGCTGCTTTTTACTGTTAAGCAGTCGGATTTCGAAAAAGTCAGAGCAATCTCAAATATCAGCATCATTGGCCATATTACGGAACAGAGCGGACTGGCCGAAATGGTTACCACCGATAACCAATTGATTCGTCTTAATGCCCAGGGATGGGATGCACTGAAAAATCGTGAGGAAAAGAAAAAACCTGATTTTTAGTTTAGCCGATAGCCACAAACGGATTGCCGGTCTTCTCTCGGCCAATGCTGGTTTCGGGGCCATGACCCGGATAAACAATGGTGTTTTCGGGCAAAACAAACAGTTTCTCCCAGATGCTCTGCTTGAGAACTTCATAATCACCTCCAGGCAAGTCGGTGCGGCCAATACTATCGCGGAAAAGCACATCTCCGGTAACGACAAAGGCTTCTTTCTCAGCATAAAAGCATAAGCTCCCTATTGCATGACCGGGGGTGTGAAGCACTTTTAAAGTCGAACTTCCAAAACGAATCAATTCCCCATCATTCAAGTGGCGGCTGACCGGCTCAACACGGGCCAAAGGCAGACCGTAAGAAGAAGCAAACTGGCTGGCGTGATCCAGATAAATCTTGCTATCAAAATGACCCTCAAGCTCAAGTCCATAATTGTCAACAACATAAGGATTCCCCAAGATATGGTCAACGTGGGCGTGAGTGCTTAACAAACGTACAGGACGCAGCGAATGGGTGCGAATGTACCGATCGAGCGTTTCCTGTTCGTCAGCCACCGAGCACGAAGCATCAATAATCACGCACTCACCCGTTTCGTCTGATAAAATATAGGTGTTTACCTGAAACGCGTTAAAAACAAATCTTTTTAATTGAATCATGTGGGTTGTTTTAGCATAAGAAGAGCAAAGATACATCTTTAACGACTTTTGCGGCAGTTTGGGCTCGCCAAATTAGTGTAATTTAGCTCCCCGAAAAACGATGACAATGACACTCCGCCCAATGTCAGGCCAACAGTTGAGACCAAACCGATTTTTGTGGATTTGGCTTATTATTTGGTTTTCAGGCTTATTGACCGAGGATTTGCAGGCTCAGTTTTATAACGGATCGAACATGAATTTTGGCAAAAGCCGCGTACAATGGTCCAATACCATCTGGTTTTACTATCGTTTTGATGCCTTTGACACCTATTTTTATCTGAATGGCGAAGAATTGGCACAATATACGGCCCAATATGCCGAAAAACAACTGCCGCTCATGGCACGAAAACTCGAAACTTCATTTACCGAGAAAATACAGTTCATTATTTTTAACAGTCTGGCCGATCTGAAGCAGAGCAATATTGGCTTGGCCACTGAACAGACATACAATACCGGAGGCATCACCCATATCATCGGTAACAAGGTGTTTTTGTATTTCGATGGCAATTACTTGAATTTTGAAAAACAGATTCGTGCAGGCTTAGCCGATGTGATGGTAACACAAATGATGTCGGGAGGAAATATCGGTTCGCAAATCCGCGATGCTGCACTTTTCAAATTGCCCGACTGGTATAAAAATGGACTGCTTTCATTTTTGGCTGAGGATTGGAATACGCAGTATGACAGTCGTTTACGCGATGGAATAACATCAGGGCACTACAAGAAAATCAATCGCCTGCAAGGCGAAGACGCAATGATTGCCGGCCATTCGTTTTGGCGGTACCTCGAAAAAACATATAGCAGCGCCATCATTCCGCAAATTGTTCACCTCACCCAAAACGGCCGCGATGTTCAAAATGGCTTTCTCTATGCTACCGGACTGAAATACAAGAATTTAGTCAAAGAATGGCTCGCCGATAACAAACTGCATTTTACCGGCACAGAATTCATTCAGCCCGAAAAAGCACTGCCGCTCAAATACCGCACTTATCGAAGTTTTACCCGACCGGCAATTAGTCCAGATGGCCGATATTTGAGTTATATCACCAGCGATGAAGGCCGGATCAAGCTTTGGCTGATGGATTTGCAAAACGGAAAAAAGAAAAAGATGTTTAAAACGGGCTACAGCACCGACGACAAGATTGACCTCTCGTTTCCTCTCACAGCCTGGCATCCTTCGGGCGAAATACTGGCTTTTGT
>JBDHYV010000110.1:0-8358 GCA_039811545.1 Bacteroidales bacterium
TTACAGCGGCGAAAACGACCTTGCTAACGACCCAACCCTCACAACTGATTCGCTCCTTGCCAATTTTAATATGCTTTTTCGCATGATACGTTCGCAGCAGAACAATGTACCTATACTGTTTATCTCACTCAAACCCAGTAACAATCGCCTGATCCATCTTGCGCGATTCAAAGAAGCCAACGAGAAAATCCGGCAATTCCTACAACAACAACCAAACAGTCAGTTTGTGGATATCTGGCCACTAATGCTCGATGATAAAGGCCTCCCCGATTCGGATCTATTCCTCGATGACGGCCTGCACATGAATGCAAAAGGCTACGCGCTCTGGGCTCAAGAACTTAAAAAATATTTAATCCCATAAATCATATCATGAAAAAAACGATTTACCTCTTTATTCTTGCAGCAATTGCCTTGTTTGGGCTTTCATGCACTCCACAGAAATCATCAAATCCCGACCAGGGAATGCATCGTTTTATTGATGACCTGATGAAAAAGATGACCCTCGAAGAAAAAATTGGGCAGCTCAATCTGCCCTCTTATGGCGATATCGTTACGGGTCAGGCATCGAGTTCCGACGTAGGAACGAAAATCAAAAACGGTCAGGTCGGCGGTTTATTTAACCTGAAATCGGTGAAGAAAATACGTGAAGTTCAGCGTATTGCCATCGAAGAAAGCCGATTGAAGATCCCTTTGATTTTTGGTATGGATGTCATTCACGGCTATCAAACCACCTTTCCTATCCCTTTGGCCATGGCCGCGAGTTTCGACGCGTCGTTGGTTGAAAGGATGGCCCGGGTTGCAGCAACAGAAGCCACTGCCGATGGCATTTGCTGGAATTTCTCGCCAATGGTTGACATTTCGCGTGATCCCCGCTGGGGGCGAATTGCTGAAAGCGCCGGCGAGGATCCTTACCTTGGCTCTAAATTGGCCGAAGCTTATGTGAAAGGCTATCAGGGCGAGCGGCTTTCTGACGAGAACACCATGATGGCTTGTGTCAAACATTTTGCACTTTACGGAGCTTCAGAAGCCGGCCGCGACTACAACACGGTGGATATGAGCAAGGTACGTATGTACAATGAATATCTGCCTCCCTATAAAGCTGCGGTGGATGCCGGTGTGGGAAGCGTGATGACCTCTTTCAACGAGATTGACGGAATGCCTGCCACAGGCAACAAGTGGCTACTCACCAATCTGTTGCGCGACCAATGGGGTTTCAATGGCTTCGTAGTAACCGACTATACTGCTATCAATGAAATGATAGATCATGGCATGGGCGATCTTCAGCAAGTTTCCGCTCTGGCCCTCAAAGCCGGCACCGATATGGATATGGTAGGAGAAGGTTTTTTGACAAGCCTCAAAAAATCGCTCGACGAAGGCAAAGTGAGCGAGAACGACATCAACCAAGCATGCCGACGCATCCTCGAAGCCAAATTCAAATTGGGGCTTTTTGACGATCCTTATCGCTATTGCAACGAAGAACGTGCAGAAAATGAGATATTTACTGAAGAAAACAATCGCATTGCCCGTGAAACAGCTTCACAAACCTTTGTGTTGTTGAAAAACGATCAAGACCTGTTGCCCATCGAAGCAAAAGGCAAAATTGCGCTCATAGGGCCTTTAGCCGATAATATTCAGAATATGCCCGGCACCTGGAGCGTGGCTGCCGACTACACCCAGTCGGTTACAGTAATTCAAGGATTTACTGAGGCCTTGAAGGGCAAAGGCGAACTATTTTATGCCAGAGGCTGCAATATTGTTGACGATGCGGCAATGGATGTACGCGTAGCCCCGTTTGGCCGACCTTCGTTCGATCAGGAGAAAACATCGGAACAACTGCTTAATGAAGCCGTTACCACTGCAAAAAAAGCCGATATCGTAGTGGCCATCATGGGCGAAGCCGCCGAAATGAGTGGCGAAAGCTCCAGCAGATCCGATATCGGACTGCCCGAAAACCAGAAAACACTCCTTGCCGCATTGCTCAAAACAGGCAAACCAGTGGTGATGGTACTCTTTGCCGGACGCCCGATGACACTGAGTTGGGAAAACGACAACATTCCAGCTATCCTGAATGTTTGGTTTGCTGGAACACAGGCCGGTAATGCCATTGCCGATGTTGTTTTCGGGAAGACAAGCCCTTCCGGAAAACTTCCGGCTACATTCCCCGTCAATGTGGGTCAAATACCAATCTATTATAACCACAAAAACACCGGAAGGCCACTCCAGGGAGCATGGTTTCAGAAATTTCGCAGCAACTACCTTGATGTTCCCAATGAGCCTCTCTTTCCCTTCGGTTTTGGGTTGAGCTATGGCCGGTTTGAATACAGCAACTTTAACCTAAACAAAACTCAACTATCAGGTAACGAACAGCTTATCGTCTCTGTATCGTTGACAAATAGTGGAAAACATGATGCGCAAGAAGTAGTGCAGCTTTATATCCGCGATTTGGTTGGAAGCATCACTCGTCCTGTGGCCGAACTTAAAGGAATTCGGAAAGTGCTGGTAAAAGCCGGTGAAACAAAAAACATCCAATTCATTATCACTCCTGAAGACTTGAAGTTTTACAACGCTGAATTGAAATACGACTGGGAGGACGGCGATTTCGATATTATGATCGGTGGAAACTCCCGCGATGTACTTAAAGAAACAATTCATTGGAAAAAATAAATCGTCTGTGAACCATCTCAAAACAGCTTCGCCAAAATGGTGAAGCTGTTTTTTTTGATTTTTTTCGCCAATCTGACCATTCGATAATATTGATCTTTTCATCAACGAAAACACCTATAACAAAAAAACCTGTAATCTTGATAATTACAGGTTTTTTTGTTGAAATTAAATTCAGTATTATTTTTCCATCACTTCCAAGAGTTCGATGTCGAACACCAAAGTCGAAAATGCGGGAAGTTCAGCAGAGCGTGCCTCATCGCCATAACCCAGCCATGAAGGGATGATGAATCTACCTTTTGAGCCTTCTTTCATCATCAACAAACCCTCATCCCAGCCCGGAATAACTTGACCCTGCCCGAGTACAAACGTAAAAGGTTGTCCGGTATCGAGGCTGCTTTGGAGTTTCTCGCCTTTGAGATTGTAGAGTGTATAATTCACTTTCACCTTGTTGCCGGCGGCGGGAGATTTTCCGTTACCTTTCACCTTCTCAACATAATACATTCCTGATTCGGTTGGACTTACCGTAATTTTTTGGGTTTTCAGGTAATCGTGAATACTTTTGTTTTCAACATCTTTCACATTTCGTAAAGCTTCTTTCTCACGTTGCTCAAGTTCTTTTTTTTCTTTTTGATATTGGGCTTTGGAGAGGATGTCCACCAGTTTCACTTCGTAAAGCAAAGGGGTATAAGGCGGTATGGCGTCACCTGCACCGAGGCTGTCGTAGGCCAGATGCGAAGGCACTATTAAGGTGGCCACCGTGCCTTTGTTCAGATAAGCCAATGCTTCATCGAAACCTTTGGTATCAATTGCCATTCCAAACTCGACGTCCAATGGGAGGGCATCAAAATTGGAATAGAGTGTCCGACCATCAAGGAGCGACATTCTGATGAACATCTTCATCATTTCGCCGGGGCGGGCTTTGGGGCCATTTCCCCTTTCTTTTTCAATATAAAAAAGTCCGCTGGCCAATGGAGCTGTAGTGATATTGTTGTCCGAAAGATATTTAGCCATCAACTTTGGCTCGTCCTCTTTCAGTCTTTCAAAAAGCTCGGTTTTGGCTGATGATTCACTTTGAAACTTTTTCAGCTTGATATCGAAGTACATAGGGGTTCCGGCCTTTACAAAATCGGGCATCTCGGTCATGCCGGCCATTACCATAAAAAACGAATCAGCAGGAAAGACAATCGTCACCGAGTCGCCTGCATGAAGCAAGGTTAGGGCAGAAAACAGATCGCCTTCAAAAAGAGATTCCGACAGCGGGAATACAAGTTCTTCGGGTTGTTTGCTGCTTTCGAAAAGGATAGTATCGGGAGTACGGTAAGTGAGGTTGAGCGTAACAAAGTCGTGCATACCTGGTTTTGCATCGCCCTGACCTTTCGTGTGGTATTTAATATAAACACCATTATCCATTTTTTTAAAGCCGGGATAGGGATTTTTGCTGCAGCCTGCTGACAGCAACAAGAGAGTAAAAGCGAATGTGATGGGCCTCATCCAGTATGTTGTTCTCATTCTTTGGGATGGATTATTTTACTATTTCAATAAATTCAACCTCGAACACCAAGGGGCTAAATGGCGGAATTTGTCCCGCGGCTCTTTCACCGTAAGCAAGTTCGTAAGGGAGGATAAGGGTAGCTTTTCCACCTTCTCGCATCAGGGCAATGCCTTCGTCCCATCCTTTGATCACCTGCCCCATTCCCAGCACAAACTCAAAAGGCTGATTGCGGTTATATGAGGCGTCAAATTCAGTGCCACTAAGCAATGTGCCGCGGTAATGCACTTTCACTTTCTCGCCTTCCTTGGGTTGTTTGCCGGTGCCCTTCACGGTTTCAATATAATAAAGTCCGCTTTCGCGAGGAGTCTGGGTGATACTTTTTTCTTTGACGTATTCTAAAAGAGCTTGATGGCCTGCATCGGCAAGGGCTTGAGCCTCAGCATGTTTTCTTTCATTAAAAGCTTGTTGGGTCATAAAGCTGTCCAATGAAATCTCAAACCGCATTACTGCATTTGGCTTAACGAATTCAGGCAAACGTTTAACCCTGAAAATGCGGAAAAACACTGAATCGGCCTGACAAAGAAAACTGGCCGAGTCGCCTTTGCTCATGATGCTGATGCCTTCAAAAAAGTCGCCTTTGAATGTAGGAGGCATCAAACCGAACTCCATTGGCTTTTCAAGTTGCTTGCTACTAAAAAGCAATGAATCATTAATATAATAATCCATCTTAACAATCACTATATCAGAGGTCTGAGGTTTTTCACCTTTACCTTCGCCCTTGATAAAGCGGTATTGAAGCCCGCTCTCGGCGGTATGGTAACTTTTTTGGCTACAAGCCGGCAAACCAAATGCTGATAACAGAATCAGCAAAACAAACATTCGTCCTGATTTCATTGTTCTAAAGCTAAATTAAAATAATTATGGTTATCTATTTTTATGAATATCAATCACTTCCACTTCGTAAACCAAGCTTGAACGGCTGGGAATTCTATCACCATCGCCCAGTAAACCGAAAGCAAGGTGCGAAGGTAATATAAATTTTGCTCTGCTTCCTTTTTTTAAGAGCAGAATCCCCTCTTCCAGTCCAGCTTCAACGCCTCCTTTGCCAACGGTAAACCTCAATTGTCCGGCCGATTTAGTACTTCGTATTACTTCGCCCGTCAACAACTTGAGTTGATAATCCAGCTCCACGCGATCGCCATATTTTGCTTTTGGCCCGATTCCCTCTTTCTCAATCCAATAACGAAGTCCGGTGCCACTTGTTTCGACCGGCCATTTGTAGCGTGCCACAAAATCGGCAATATCTTCGGATTCGCTCCTTACTAAATAACGGTTAGATTTCACGAACGCCTTCTCAGTATCTTCTACCGGAACATCGGCAGGTCGAAAATTACTGTGTTCGCACGACAAGAACAGTCCTATCACGATAATTATCAAGACCAGATAGGGGGAGAATTTCATGAATAAATATAATTCAACTGATTGGAATATAACGGAATAAGCTCAAGCAGTTTGCTGACTGTTTCTTTTAAGCTCATCACGGAAGTTCCACCTGCAGCGTTGTAGTGACCACCACCATCAAAATGATTCCTTGCAAATTCGTTAACAGAAAATCCGCCTTTAGAACGAAACGAAAGCCGAATCTGATCTTTCCGTTCTGTCACTAAGATTGAAAAGTTGATTTTCTCCATCGAAAGTGGATAATTTACAAGGCCTTCCGTGTCGCCTATCTGATATTTAAAATCATTCAAATCTTTTAAACTCAACGAAATGATGGCGGTGCTGTAGGCATTTATCACCATCATTTTATTATTAATAGAATGACCAAGCAAACGAAGCCTATTTTCTGTAAAGGTATCATAAACTAATCGGTGAATTCTTTCGGCATCAATACCAATTCTCACCAATTCGGCCACAATAGAAAAGGTTTCTGGATTTTTCAGGGCATAGCTGAACGAGCCGGTGTCGGTCATTATGCCTACGTAAAGACATGAAGCCACCTCATTGTTGATGGTATCAGCATAACCCAACTTGTGCAAGAGTTTAAAAACCAGTTCGGCTGTGCTTGACACTTCCATCTGCGAAAAAGCCATCGAAAACGAACCTAAATCAGGTTCTGTGTGATGATCTACCATCGCAACGGGAATCTGAAGATTACGAAGATCATCAACCATGACACCGGCGCGTTTGAAATTGTTGAAATCGAGGCAAAAAATCCATTCTGCCTCCTGCAACGCTTGGCGAGCTGCCTGTGCATTTTGCTCAAATACAATTGCCTTACCGAGGCCTGGCATCCAGCCTAAAAACGAAGGATACATATTGGGAATTAGCACTTTGCATTGGTGCCCTTTTTGGCTGAGAGCAAGCGACAACCCCAACGCCGAACCAATGGCATCTCCATCAGGATTCACATGAACCACCATAGCCAACTTTCGTGCTGTGTTCAAAAAAAAGCTCAGGTCTGTCACGGAAAACTTTTTCTCCATTCAGGAAGTTTTTCGCAAAAGTACATCATTCCAACGGAACGGAAGTTAAAAAGGCAAAAAAGGGACTTGAGGCTCTCCCGGTTTTTGAGGTCGGCAATCAAAAAAAAACTATTTTTGCCGCCTCATAAATACAATTTCACCTCTGATGAACGGAAATATCACATTTACGATGATCAAACCCGGTGCCGTTATCAACGGACATATCGGGGCTATTATGGCCAAAATTGCTGAAGGCGGCTTCAAATTTAAAGCAATCCGCATGACACGCCTAAGCAAAGAACAAGCCGAAGCATTTTATGCTGTGCATAAGGATAGACCATTTTTTGGCAGTTTAGTTGCCTCGATGAGCTCGGGACCTATTGTGACAGCAGTGTTGGAAAAAGAAAATGCCGTGTTGGCTTATCGCGATTTTATTGGCGCTACCAATCCGGCCGATGCCCGCGAAGGCTCAATCCGAAAACTTTTCGGAACCTCCATCGAAGCTAATGCTGTGCATGGCTCTGATAGTGACGAAAATGCCTTGATAGAGGCTTATTTCTTCTTCAACACAATGGATCAGTTTTAAACCGAACGATCAAATGCTTCAAAAGTGCCGTCTTCATAAAGCATAATCATCCTAACGGCCTTTTTTGATAAAGAAAAATTCCTTTCATCCTGTCCGATTCGGACGGGATTTTCTTTTTTTAGCTCTGAATTCCCTGCAATGCTTCCTGACATCTGCAAAGAATCGTTTTCATGGCTAATAGCCGAATGGAGCGTGTCAGACGAAGCTATTCCAGCCAAATTTTTGCTGACTCGCTCTGGCAACACGACACCCTTCTCCAAATTATCAACCGAAAACAAATCAGGTTGTTCTACCGATGTTTGATTTCGCAAAATTCTTCCATCTCCAATCTGTGTCATCGGGCCACGTCCATAAAGCAACCACTCTAAGTTAATTTCCGGAAAAGTTTCTTTTAGCTTAATCACAAAATCAAGACTCGGATTGTTGCGGCCGGTGAGGATATGCGATAATCCCGGGCGCTTTATTTGCATCAGGTCGGCAAATTCCGCAGCATTTACAGATTTCATTTTCATGATCTGATGGATTCGTTCTCTCATAAAAATATCATTATCGTGACGTACTTTTTTGAATACAAAGATACACTAATAAGTTACAATGATAAATAAAGCATGGATATTAATATATATTCCCAAAATTCACATCTGTATATTTCTGTATCCTTAAGTTTTTTTATATTATTTGTTTAAATAATTTATATATATTATTGATATTCTGAATATTATGATTTTTAATTGAAATATTTAGTTTTGACCTAAAACCGAAACATTTTTAAATTAATACTTTATGTAATAACAATATATATCTGATATTAACCAATTTACACATAAATATTTGGGCTAATTCAAAGATTTACGTTAAATATATTAAACCCATCGAACTACAATTGTAATATTCAAATGATATATTTGTTAATTTAACTGGTATTCAGTTAAATATACCGAAATTGATTTTATTAATATACCAATGTAAATTACAGATGTTAATTCTGGTTGGCTATCTTATTGTTCTGAGAAATGCATATTTTCTTCCAGATTGTTCCAACAAAGAAATATGTTTGTATTTTTGACCTATGATACACCAAGTAATAAGATTGATTAAACTTTTCTTTTTAGTTTCTGCCCTCTTTTTCTCATTAAAAGTATCGTGCCAGT
>JBDHYV010000111.1:0-8267 GCA_039811545.1 Bacteroidales bacterium
TTTTTTTCGGTAAGGTAAAACCTCCGTTTGGCATCGAAATCGAGGCGATGGTAGGTGGGCAGCTGTCCGGCATTGAGGTCGCCATAGATGATGCCTAACTGGCCGTTGGCCGTGTGATAGTCGTAGTTGATGCCTTGGCTGAAAGGAAGATATTCGTAGAATCCTTGCACCTGGGTGAATGGGAATCCTGAGCCAAAATTCCAGCGTGCGCTCACTTCCCACTCTTTTTTGCTTCCGCCGGTATAGCTAAGAATAAGGTTCACATTGTGACGGCGGTCGTAATGTGGTCTGTAGGTAAACATCTGACCTGCTTTTTCCTCAAAAGTTTTATTCACATAACCCAAGGAATAAACTGCCCAGAAATAGACTTTACTGAATTCGTATTTCAAGGCCAGGTCGGCACCATAGGCTTGTCCTTTTTCGATGATAAAATCCTTTTTCAGGCGATCGGGCACGGTATAGTCGGCAGTATTTTCGTTGTACACCTTGTTACGGTTTAGGTTGGTAAGCTGTCCGAAATCTTTCAAATATCCTTCGATGTTCAGGTTAAGGTGAGAAGTCAGATCAACCTCGGTGCCAACGATGACATGTGCTGCCTTTTGTAGTTTTGAGTTCACCGCTTTGCCATCGAAGGTTGAAGGAAGGTTGTCGGGACCCGACAGAAAGCCATAGAAAAGATTCACCACGTCGCGGTCGCTGTTGGCGGCTATCAGGTTTTGCGAATAGAGCCCTGTGGCGAGTTTGAGCCGCACCCTGTCGCTGACTAAATATTTGAGTGCCAGACGAGGCTCGGGCGATGCTTCGGAAAGAGAGGCGTAATACTGAAAACGCAGGCTCGGCTCGAAAAGCAGCTTCCCGAATGTTCCTTTGTAACGCACATAGGCTGCCAGCTCAGTCGTATTTTCAATCTGTTCGATCTTGCGTCCGATGGCATTGGTAAAGTTGAATTCGGTGCGGAAGCCAAGCACTTCGATGCCGTATTTAATGAGGTCTTTCCCAAGGAAATAGGTAAAATGAAACCCCATATTAAAACCGTTGATGCTGCTCGTTCGTTCGGGAGCGTTTTTCTCGGAGAGGTTGGCTTCATAAGCCGAATAAGCAAGGTTTCCTTCGATGAGCACGGGAGCTTTACCAGGGATAATCAGGAAGTCGGAACCGCCGCCAACGGCTTTCCAGCCGAAATCTGACAAGGCCTTATAGTTGTTCACGCGGTCGTCGAAACCAAAGCCGAAAAAGTTCACCTTGCTTCCGTTGGCAGCATTGATTGACACTTTGCCATAGAGGTCTAAGAAATTAAAAGGAAGGCCCGCTTCGTCAATGTATGAATAGAATTTTTTACTGCTTTGTTCCAGATAGGAATTTTTGGCCGAAAAGATAAACGACGAGCTTCCGCTGTTTTGATCGCGAGCCTTGACCAATGGTCCTTCCAAAAGCAAACGCGAGCCAAAAGTGCTGGCACCAATTTTTCCGGCCAGATTATTTTTATTGCCATCGCGTGTGGTGATATCCATCACCGACGAGATGCGTCCGCCGTAGTCGGCGCTAAAGCCTCCGGTAAACACTTCGGCATTGCGGATGAGATCAGTTTCGAACACCGAGAAGAGGCCGATACTGTGAAACGGGTTGTAAACAACCATACCATCAAGCAGCACTTTGTTTTGGATGGGTGCCCCGCCGCGGATATAAAGCTGCCCGCCCTGGTCGCCGGTAAAAATCACGCCGGGCAACACCTGAAGATATTGCGCCAGATCAGCCTGCCCGCCAATGCTCGGCAGTTTTTTTAAAGTCTTGGGTGTTAGGTTGATGACCGAGGTTTTCGTTTCGCTCACTGCTTCAATTCTTTCAGCAGTAATGTTGACCGTTCCCAAACTGATGGCCGATTCCTTCATCAGAAATTTTCTGTTCAACACATCTCCTTTTTTCACCTGAATCTCCTCGCGAATGGTATCGTAACCCAAATAAGTTACCAATAGGGTGTAGCGACCAGCCGGAAGTCGGGTGATGCTAAAATAGCCGTTTACATCGGTTGAAGCTCCATGATTTGTTCCTTCCAAATAAACATTGGAAAAAATAATCGGTTCGCCAGATTTCGACTCATACACAAAACCGCGAATGTTGGCATCCTGTGCCTTCATCACGACCGGAATACCGGAAATGATTAAAAACACCAAACCGATGTTAAGCAGGGTAAGTTTCTTCATTTCAATATACTTAGAATATTTGACCAGCAAGATGCCGACAATTTTTATCTTTTTTTTTAAAAGGTGGGCAAAGTAACGAAAAAGAAGGATATTGGCTGCGAAAAACAAGTAGGATGTTGCGCTGAGAAAGGAAGTGGCGCATCATGCTTCGTCTTTGCGCTCTATGAGATGCCGTATAACCACCGAGGCACAATACATTCCAAAGATGGCTGGCATATACGAAATAGTTCCCACTGTGCTGCGTTTGTTCATTTCACCACTTTCGGCCTGAACACTCCCACGCGAGACCACCTCGGTGGAATAAACTGCTGTGATACCTTCCCAAATGCCAAGTTTATGCAATTTTTTACGGATATAATAGGCCAATCGGCATTGCTGGGTTTGCGAGATATCAACCACCTGAATGAGTGCAGGATCAAATTTTCCACCAGCCCCCATACTGCTCACCACTTTATGCCCGAGCCGGTTGGCATAGTAAAGCAGATAAACTTTTGGTGCTAAGGTGTCAATGGCATCAATCACATAATCGTAAGGGCGATCGAGCACATCGAGCAACAATTGGTCTTTGACAAAAGCGTTCACCGTCTCAATACGAATTTCGGGGTTGATGTCGCGAAGTCGTTGCTCCATCACATCAGTTTTGGGCTGTCCAATGGTAGAGTTGAGCGCCGGCAACTGCCGGTTGCGGTTGCTGTGATGCACGGTATCGCCATCCACTATCGTTAGCCGGCCAACGCCTGCGCGGGCAAGCTGTTCGACAGCATAAGCCCCCACTCCGCCAAGTCCGGCAACCAACACATGACTGCGTTCAAGACGAGTCAGCCCATCATCGCCAACCAATAGGCGGGTGCGAGATTGCCAATCGGGTTTTGTCATCATTTTGGATTAAAAAGCCGGGCAAAATTACGAAAGATGCTGTTGCGAAGCGATTCTTCCGTTTCTCCGCGAAGCATGGCAGCCCGGCGATAGACCTCAGCAATATCAATTGCGGAACTATCGGTTTCAAGGAAAAGACGGTCGGGTGGCACGAGTTTTACACTTGCAGCGGCTCCACTCCTTTGGTCGAAAATCGCCTGACCAAACGATAGAAAAAAACCCGCGCGAAGCAACTGAATTGCTGTGGCAGGTTTCCCCAAAAAACCATGTATCACGCTCGGGATGCCCTTTTTCGGCTTGGAAAGCAAAAGATCGAAAGTCCTGACCGCATGAATCACCATGGGCAAACCCAACTCAAGGGCAAGTTCTTGTTGCCAGCTCAATGCGTGCTGCTGCAACGCCAGCGGAACGGCGATGGCACGGTCTAAACCCGCCTCGCCAATGGCAACAGGCCTTAAACGTTGCAGGTTGTCAAGCAGTTGCTGCTGAAGCACTTCCAGACCAGTCTCAGAAAGTTGCCAGGGATGGATGCCTACCGTGCAATATTCCGGTGGCGAAACCAATCCCTCAACTCCGGCCATCAGGCTGACAACCGCAATCACATCGCTAGCACAAACCGCAGGCAAATGGGTACGGAAATTGACGTAAGACGATGGGTGATTCATATTGTGGGCTTTAGGCAGAACAGCAGACTACAAACCGACGCGCCGGTTTTGAGGTGTAATCGTCAGGCGCTTCTTTAAGGGTATAAGTGGCTGAAATCCTGAGTCATTTGCTTCATTTAGCCTCTAAACGTTTCATTAAATCTTCAAGATAATCAACCTGAACCTGCTGGATCTCGAGCAATTTTTTATTCTGATGAACAAGTAAATGGTCAATTTTCTCGCTTAGAAGCTTGATTTCTAATTCTGCTTTAAGGTTTACTTTGTAATCGTGTTCGGCGCGCTGCCGGTCTTTTTGTTCCTGCCGGTTCTGGCTCATCATGATGATGGGAGCTTGTATGGCTGCTAAGCACGACAGAATGAGGTTGAGCAGAATAAACGGATACGGGTCGTAAGGTCTCATCAGGTTGACCCAAACATTAATCACCATCCATACAAGGATGAAACAAAAGAAAATAAGGATAAAAGTCCAGCTTCCGCCAAAGTCGGCTATCCGGTCGGCAAGCTTCTGACCTAAAGTAAGTTTGGCTTCAATATCGGGTTCGATGTTTTCCGAAAGGATCGAATTCTCCTTCACTGCCTCCATCACATCGCGGTCAATCTGAGCCAGTTCGCCCCTCTCCTGTTCAATAAGACGGGTGAGATAAAGTCGCCGATAACGATTCATTTGGTCAATTCCTATCCTGTCGTCGGGGCTAAACTCCGGATGGTCTTCTTTGATGAGCTCATAAATCTCAGGTCGAATCTCGAAGCCGGCAGTATCCGGATTGTGCAATTGCTTTTTAATTGTCATAACAATTGTTTTTAAATCTATTTATACCATCGCCAATATTACCCTCGGTGGGGTTTGCCCAACAAAAATAAGACAAGCTGTGACGAAGGCACACAGCGGCAAGTTTTTTTTTCTAAAGACGCTGAAATTCGATTGATGGCCAGCCTTTTTCGCCGCTATTGCTATAAAAACCAATAAATCTCAGTTTAAAAACAAAGCCATTGCGGGTTTTCACAAAATAGACATTTTCGGGTCGGATTTCGTAATACACATTTCCGGTGTTCACATCGCCTTTCACTTCTTTCCAGTCGTAGCCAATGATATCGGGTTTTGTGGTAAACGGGAGATTGTCTGCCATATCGCCTTGAATACTATCAAAATCAAGCCCTTTTTCTAAACAAGCAAGAGTTTGATCAGAATTGAGCAGGACTCCGGTGACCAAATAGGGATATGGCTCGCCCTCGTTGGTAAAAAGCAGGGTTGTATATTGTGTAAACAGCAAGTCGTAAGCCTGTCCCGAAGGCTCGGGGTAGCACTGCTCGTTGGCTTCAAACGAGAAATAGGCGAAGTTGCTGTTTCCCGATTTGGTGACGGTTGCCCTTACGGCTTCGTCGCTGGTGAGCAATCCATACCTGAAAAAGTAATGGTTACCTTTGATGCTGTCAAGGATGATCTTGCGGTAGCCCAGACTGTTACCAAGGTCGTCATAGCCCAGATCAATCACATACACTTCGTGATTGAAAAGGGTGTCGGCTCCCTCGATACGGATCCAGTTTCGGAACACTAAAGAGTCGGCATCACCCGACGAGGCATCAAAATCAAAACGAAGGCCTGCAAGGTTTTTCACCTCATCGAAACGGTAACGTCCGCTGGCCGCAGCCATACTGAAATTGGCCGAATTAAGAAAAACACCTGCCTTGCCCGGCCGGTTATCAAAAACCAGACTGAACGCATTTTTTTCGCTCTGCCCTCTTACTACTGTATCTTCCAAACTGTAATAAAACTGATATTTATAGGACTGGGTCATTCCAAAAGTGGCCGTAATCTTACCGCCACGGTCAATTGGAGCAATGCGTTCATCTTCTTTGAAACATGAAGTTAGCCCAAAAGCCATTACCAGCAATAGGATGAGATTAGTTTTCATGATTGTGGCTAAATTTTTGAAAGCGGTAGGCTGCACGCACAAAAAATGTTCTTCCCCAGGCCACAGGCGCGCTTCCTTCGCCGGCTCCGCTGTGGATTCCGCTCTGGCTATCACCGCGGATGAGGATATTCGTGTTGCCAAACAGGTTTTTCGCACCAAACTGTACCGTCAGTCGCTGCCCCAAAAAGCTGCGTGAAACATTGGCATCAAGCGAATGATAAGCATCCATCAAGGTGCGAAATATCGCTCCGTCACTGTTGACAAACACTTCGGGATAAGTACCATTGTATTTATAATTCACATCGAAACGCAAATCTGTTTTACGCCACTGCACACTGAGGTTCGTCATAAAATCAGTGCTATAAATCATTTTCACTGCTGTGGCTTCATCCGAAATCTGCCGTCGGCCTGTTTGCCCAATCCCGGCTTTCAACTCAAACCAGGGGTAAAGCCGGTTATGAAATGAAAGCTGATAGCCCTGAGTTATCATGCGATTCAGGTTGACATAAGTGTAGAGGGCAGAGTCGTAACTGATTGTGGCCAAGGTAATGCTGTTGTTGATTTTATTGTAAAAAAGGCTCAAATCAGCACCATAGTCATAGGTCCTTTTTTCGTGATGATAGCTTAATGCAAGGTTGATGTTCTGCGAATTTTCGGCTTTAAGGTTTTCATTTCCCCTGATGTTGTGGTTTACATCCACAAACTCGAGGTACAGCTCTTTGAGCGAGGGTGCTCTGAACCCTTTGGCAAAACTGGCACGGAGGCTCAGTTCTTCGCGCAAATCCCATTTCAGATTCAACGAATACACCAGAGGAGCATCGTATTTGGTGTTGAAGCCGTATCTGAGGCCGGGCTGAAGCATCAGCAGCGGCGTTGGCTGCAACTTCAAGCTGAGAAAAGCCGCATAATCGCCAATTTGCTGTCGTTCGTCGAGCATGCGCTTGCCTGCTCCTGTTTCCTGATTCATGTCAATGCCAAACTGGTAGTTAAACCGGCTTTGGGTCGTGCTTTTGCTAAACTCAGCCCTCAGCAGATATTGCCCGAAGAGCGAAGTATCCTGGTCGGAGCCATTCACAGTGAGGTTCTTTTCCAGGGTAGTCAGGTCAACAAAGTAGGTATTTTTGATTCTGTTGTAGTAGGAATAAGAAGCCAACACATTGATAAAACGATCTTTAGCCACTGGTGCCTGGGCATCGGCCTTGGCTGTAAAACGATTGGTCTGGAAATAATTATCGAAAGCTGTTTCATAATAAGGCCTGAGCAGGGCACCCTTGTCCTGAAGCATCTCGTTGAAATAAGAAACAGCAGCCTTGGCTTTAAGCTTGATTGAAGTATATGCCAGATAGGCATCGGCCGTGTATTGTCGTTTGGGTTTCCATCGCATACTGCGTTGACTTTCGGCCTGATCAAAGCCGTCGAAGAAATTGCGCGCGGCAGCAACACCGCTTGTCCAGCGATTCTTTTTGAGTGAGCCATCCATCGAAAAGTTGTATGCCCCCACGCTTTCTGTGTAGGCATTGGCCTGCAAATCCATCGTGGAATAGGGATTGTCGCCCGTGATGATGTTGATGACTCCTGCCAGCGCATTGCTCCCATAAATCACCGACATTGGCCCTTCAATCACTTCAATCTGTTTGATATTTTGCAGATTAAGCTGCCCAAGATCAATATTTCCATTCATCCGGCCAATGAGCGGCACCCCGTCAATCAAAAATTTAATATGTTCTCCTCCAAGTCCTTGCATTGTTATTTTAGAGCCCAATGCGCCATCCATCGAAGAGCGGATATTGAGCTCACCTGCCATGAGCTCGCCCAGATTGGTGGACGCTTTTTGCTCAACCTGTTTCAAACCAATCACTTTCACCTTGAAAATGGATTTATCCACAGCTTCGGGGGTAAACTGGCCAGTAACCACCACCTCATCCATATTGTAAACCAAAGGTTCGAGCTTAATGATCTTTTTACTGCCGGTTTTAAGAGTGTCCGAAAATAGCCGGTAGCCGAGGGCGCTCACTGTGAAAGCCAACGGCTCGCGGCTGCTGACTGCGATTTTTCCATCCAAATCGCTGACGTAAGTTTTGAATTCGCTCTTTCCGCGTTCTTGCATCATCACATGGGCAAAAGGCACAGATTCGCCATTTTTGGCGTCTTTCAGCCAGAGCTGTGCCTCCTGAGCCGACATCCTGAATGAAATCAGCAAAAGCCCTGTTAAAAAAGTAAATCCAAAACGCATCATAGGTCTGACTAATGTTGCAACATCACTTTGGCAAGCAGCAACCTCCCATTGATCCGCATCTCGGCAATATAAAGTCCATCGTGAAGATGGCGCAAATCAACCGAAGCAAAACGGTCGTTGACCAAAGCAGAATGAACCCTTTTCCCTGCGAGATCGTAGAAAACGACTTCGGCGGTGCTGACCACATCGTCATTTACCCCAAGGCGCAACAAACCGCTGGTCGGGTTTGGGCTCACAACCAGTGCATTGTCTCGTTGATGGGAATCCAAAAGCCCTGAAAACGACAGCAACTCTTTCACAAAAGCGGTACTCCCCGTTGCTTGCCCACTAAAAAACTCGGGAAAAAACTTATAGATATTTCCATTCCGGTTTTGAT
>JBDHYV010000112.1:0-8233 GCA_039811545.1 Bacteroidales bacterium
CGAACTCAAGCTTGATATCTTCTTTTGTTTTCATGCAGCAAATATACAAATATTGCTGATATAATTGGAACTTAGCCGTTTTTTCTTAGTTTTGGCGGAATAAAAGTCTTTTTTGCATACTGCAACACATCTTTCCCGGCTCTATATTCCTACTCGCAAACGATCCAACTGCCTGTAAACTTATATCCATTCAGGAAATCTCTGATATTCAGCATTTTCTTACCAGATAGCTGAATTTCCTTTACCAATATATATCCTCCTTTCAGTGCAACTTTTAGATAAGTGCGGTTGTCTGTCAATACGGAGAATTCCGCCTCAGCTGATTTCGTTATTTGGATCTCGCTTCGATAAATTTTTACTTCAATTTTTTGTCCGTTTTCGTTACAAAAATGGGTAAACGTACCGGGGAATGGACTTAATCCTCTGATTTGGTTGTGGATGTCATTGATGCTACGGTTCCAGTTGATGAGGCTGTCGTCTTTGAAGAGTTTAGGGGCGGGGTGAATATTTTCAAATTTTTTCAATTCTTCTGCCTGATCGGTTAATTGAAGATTTCCTGCTTCAATTTTCGCGAGTGTTTCGATGACAAGTTTTTGGCCTTCAAAGACCATTCGGTCGTGCAGTTGCCCGAAAGTTTCGTTTGGTCCAATTTCCATTTGAAGTTGTTGGATAATTTTTCCTGTATCAATTTCATCATTAATAAAAAAGGTGGTTAGACCTGAGTGCGTTTCTCCGTTCATGATGGCACGATTGATTGGTGCGGCGCCTCTGTAGTTGGGCAGAAGCGAGGCGTGAAGGTTGATTGTGCCTTTTGGTGGCATTCTCCACACCGCCTGCGGCAACATTCGGAAGGCGATTACGACAAATACATCGGCGCGGAATCTTTCTAATTCTGTCAGAAATTCTGGGCTGCAGAGCGATTGGGGCTGCAATACTGGGAGCTTATGTTTCAAAGCGGTTTGTTTCACAGCCGGTTGAGTCAAAGCTTTGCCGCGTCCAGCCGGTTTGTCGGGTGCCGTTACTACCGCCACAACGGCAACGCCTTGCGAAACAAGGAAGTCGAGCTGGGCGGCGGCAAATTCGGGAGTGCCGAAAAAGATGACGTTCATGGTACAGAATATTGGATTTGAGTCTTGCCTGATGGCAATAAAAAAACCTGACAGCAAATGTCAGGTTTTTCGTTGTATTTTTTGAAGCTTAGACTTTTCCTTTTGCGTTTTCGATATATTTGTCAATGGTGCGTCCTTCAGCAGTATTCGGAAACTCCTTTTTGATGGTTTCGTATGTTTCCAAAGCTTTTTTGTAGTTCTTGCTCAGTTCGAAGGCACGACCTGCTTTGAAAAGCATCAGCGGTTTGGTGAATTCGTTTTTGCTTTTTCCGGCAGCTTTCATATAGAGCGAGCTTGCCTGGGAAAAATCGTTCAGCTCAACATACGCATCTGCGAGAGCTCCAATGGCCAAAGGAGCGATAATCTGGTCTTTGCCGTTGAATTTCTTAAGGTATTTGATGGCTTCCTGATAATTGCCTTGCTTGAGAAACGAAATTCCGGCATAGTATTTGGCAAGATCTCCGGCTTTAGTAGAGCCATAATGGCTGGCAATTTCAATAAATCCGGGCTTGTCGCCATGGCCAAAAAGAGCCAGATTCAGCGAGTCCTGCTCAAAGTATTTCTGTGCCGGGAAAATTTGACTCTGTGCTTCTTTTTCTCTCGGTTGAAAATAATACTTGTTAAGACCGAAATAGCCCAGAACCACAACGATTAACGCGCCAACGATAATGGTAATAATTTTCTGGTTTTGTTCAATAAAACGCTCGGTTCTGCTCAGTACTTCCTCAACAGCTTCAAGCTTTTCATCGCCACGTTTGAGGATTTCTTTTTGTTTCGACATGGTATCTGCTTATTTTTGAGGTGCAAAGGTAGTTTTTTTCCTTTATTAAAATGAAAGCCCCAGCGAAAATTTTAACTTTGGCGCGTTTATTTCCATCTCACGACTGAGATATTTTTACCTGTAATGATAGTTGTTGAGATGTTAAATGCCACATTATGAAGAAGTATTGGATAAGATTAAGGTTTCCAGACGCGAGATTTTACTTGTTGTTGGTTCTTTTTGGCGTTTTCCCAGCAAGTGTTTTGGCAGGCTGGTGGATTACGGAAAACAAGTTAGATCGCTTTGGTAATAGTGCGATTCAGAGTATTTTTATCCAAGGTCAGCGAATACGCATTGAAAAATCTTCATCCACTTTTATTTTCGATTTGTCGAAGCATGAGGTAACGCTTGTTTTTCCAAATAAATTGGTCTATTGGCAAGGTTCGGCCGACAGTCTCAAGGCAGTTTTTATCTCTACTGTTGAGCAGCAGATCGTGATGATGTTGGCGCAAATGCCAGAATATGAGCGCGATAAGGCCAAGCCTGAAATGGAGAAGCTTTTTGCAGAACTGCGCGAAGATAGTGTGGATACGGTCACTTTGGCTAAGTTTTCTTTGCATGGCACCGACTCTGTCATGGCCATTGGCAAATTTATGGCTGAAAAATACCATCTCTTTTACGATACTGCCATGATTGAGGAGGTGTGGATCTCGAAAGAGATAAAGCCTTATCAAAACATTTCGTTGGATCAGCTCAATGCTCTAATGCGTCTTTTTAGCCGTCCAACTTTGTATTCATCGGCGCGTTTAAGCCAAGCTTGGAAATCAGAGTTTGGGCAAGGCTTGCTGATGAAATCTGTTGTGAAAACCCCTTTTGGATTCAATGTGATGCAGGTGAGTCAGGTTAAAATATTGGAAATCAGGGATGATTTCTTTTTGCCCCCCGATAGTTATCGCCAGATACGTTCAACCGAAGCGGTACAGCTTATGCTGGGCGAAAAGGAGAAATCGTCAGTTTTGCACGGAACCCCTGCTGATGATTGGAAGCCAATTTTACCCAGACCTATTAAAAGTTCTACCAAACAGCCAGGCCATCCCACTTTCCCCGAGGTTCAGAAACCATGATGTGTTAAGATGTAGAGCTGCTGAGAAAACTTCTGGCGAGGCTTCGGAAGAGGTCGCCACGTTGCTCAAAATTTTTGTAACGGTCATAGCTCGCTGCAGCGGGGCTGAGCAAACATAAATCGCCTGCATGATAGTTTTTGGCGATAATTTGAAAAGCTTCTTTCATTTCATCGAAAAAATGGAGACACATTGTGCCTGGCTTTGGGCCTAACAGGGCGGCAATCCGCTGGCCGGCCTGGCCTGTAAGTAGCAGATGATCAACCGGATGCTCCAGCAGATAGTTTGCTATCATTTCGTAATGAATACCGCGGTCGAAGCCCCCGAGAATCAGAAAATTGACTTTGCCAAGGGTTTCCAAAGCTGCCACTGTTGCCTCGGGAATTGTGGCAATGCTATCGTTGTAAAAATGAACGCCTGCCTGCTCCCCAAGATATTCTAACCGATGTGGGAGCCCTTTGAAGCTCTCCATAAGCTGGAAAAGTTCTTGCTTCTGCACGTCTGTTAACATAGCCGCCAGAATTGCAGCCTGAGTGTTTGAGCGGTTGTGTTCTCCGGGAAGGCTTAACACCGGTGGCACGCTAAATGCAGGGTCGGGAAAAAAATGAAGTTGGCTGTTGGTTGGTGGTATAAGCGTCTGAAGCGAACGGTGAACGATGGCTGTATCGCCCGAAATACAATAACGTAAAATGTTGAGTTTGGCCTGACGATAGGCATCCATACTGCCAAAGTGGTCAAGATGTTCTTCAAAGATATTGAGCAAAACAGCTACTCTTGGCGAATGACGGACGTTTTCTAATTGGTTGGCCGAAAGCTCAAATACTACTGTGGTTTCAGGCGTAAGTTGTTCGATGCAGTCGAAACAAGGCGTGCCGATGTTGCCGGTTAACACAGCGGGCTTTCCGGCCTGCGAAAGCAGATGAAATATAAGAGCCGATGTTGTGCTTTTGCCTTTTGTACCTGTAACCCCAATGGTTTGATGGCGAAAAGCACTCAGAAACAGATCGGTCTGTGAGCTTAACTGCTGCTCGGGCTTCAAAGGAAGCAAACGTGAGGGAATACCTGGTGTTTTAATAATAAGCTCAGCTTCGTTGAGCTCATCTAAATAGTTAGGGCCAAACAGGGTACGAATATTTTTGGGAATCGAATGGTCTTTGTTTGGCAAGGTGGCATCGGCAATGGTGATTTGGGCGTGGGGAAGGTGACAACACAGGAAACGTAGAGTTGACTGTCCTTCGCGACCAAAACCCAGAATGAGGATTTTTTTCCCTTTCAGTTGAGCAACAATATGATCAGTCATCGAGGGCATCGCGAAGCAGTTTTGTAAGTTTTTCGTTAGGAATACGGTTTTCGTCCCACTGATGAAGTGCCGATTTCAAGTCGTTTTCAGGATTTTTGGATATTGCATCGTCAATGGTACTTAGCAACAATGGTTTTTTCGGTCCAAACTGCTGTGCAATGATTTGTGATGCTAGTTCGACCTCGTCCACTGTTCCGACACACTCAAAAGGTTTGGCTTCTGCTTTGCCGAGAAGCTCGCCCATCACGCCTTGTAAACCTGGTTTTTCTAAAAGATTTTCTCCGAATATGCGAATCACTTTGTCGTGTGGGAGGAAGGTTTGCAGCATTAAAAAAGTGAACAAGCATTTTGAGCAGTTGTTGCACCAGCTATCGGTTTTGCTTCCCACGTTGCAGCTTCTAAAAATCGGATGATAGGCTTCGAGGCGACTAAATATAGCCGCAATTTGTAACTCGCCCAAAGGTCGAAGAAAGCTGAAATAAGTGCTGTTTTTCAGCAGATAATGGTTCAAATAATCCTGAAAATCGTCTTCAAACTCCAGCGATTTGCTGTATTGGTGGTTGATATTTTGCCCGATGACGGTGGGCTCGTTGGCACTCGATTCGTTGGAAAGGGCAATCAGTCCGGCGTTGGCAAGCAGGGCAGTAAAAGCGGTCGAAAAAGCCAGCAGTGCCGAAAAAGGGGTGTGGCCGTTCAGAAAACCCTCCGCATTCAACCGAAGCATCAATGGGTCGAGGCTGCGATGGACAATAACCGCTTCTTCTTCCTTAAAACCGGCAATATGCAGGGTGTCGAGGATGGCTTTACGCGGGTTAACGATGAAAGGCAGGGTAGGGAAGCCACCTTTTGAAATCAAATCGAGGGTGACGGCCGAGTCTTTCCCTCCACCAATTGGAATAAGCGTTAACGATGGGTTCGGTTTTCCTTCCCAAGGTTTGCCGAAAGTGTTGGAATCGCAACTAATCTGCATGAAATCGGCTATATTTGCGGTGATGCCATTCACATAGAAAAATTCACCCAAACCGTTGTAATATAGTTTCTTCCACCAGTCGAGCTGGTTGCTATCGAGCGAAAACGGACGTATCAGCACCTGTGGCGGACAGGCTAATTTCCAATAACTCACCAATTCCACCATCCCAATATGAAAAGCAAGCCAGTTGAGTGCTTCCGTATTGTTGGCTGAGGACAGAAAGTCTCTTTTGGGTATCCGGATTTCAGGTTTAAAAGTGAATTTTCCAGCGAGGTTGAAACAGAAATTCAGGTGAAAATGCACATCATCTTCCCAAAAGTGGTAACTTTGATATTCGAAAAACGGAAATTCGTTTCGGAGTTTTTCGTAAAGTAGTTGGTTTTGAGAGCGTTTCAAGGGGCGTGTATTTTTTTTAAACCGACGGTAAAAGTAATGATTTAAGCTGTTTAGGAAATTCACAAATTGTCAGACGGAGATGGAAAAACTGATTCGAATAAAAAGCAACGACCTCAAGCCTGAATCGGGGAGGGTCTTGTTGGCTGAGCCTTTGATGGACGAGTTTTGGTTTGGTCGCTCTGTTGTGTTGTTGATTGACCATACCGACGAGGGGACCTTAGGTCTTGTGATGAATAAACCAGCAGGTATCAGCGTGCAGCAGGTTCTCGGTCACAAAGCCGGAATGGATTCGATGATTTATGTTGGCGGACCTGTTTTGCCTAATCATGTGTATTTTATTCATACTCTTGGGGATAAAGTGCCCGGTTCGATAGAGGTTCTTGAAGGGCTATTCTGGGGTGGCGAGGTGGAGGTGATTCGCGAAATGATTAATAAGGGAATTGTGAAAGACGATCAAATCCGTTTTTTTCTGGGACATTCGGGTTGGAATCCAGGGCAGCTTGAAAATGAATTGAAGCGAAATACCTGGGTGGTGACTGAGGCATCGTGCAGCTTGCTGATGAAAACACGCTCGCACAAGATGTGGAATCTGCTGCTGCAACAGATGGGTTCCGAATATGACCTTTGGCGCAATTTTCCGGCAAATCCCGATTTCAATTAGATCTTAACCCGGCTTTCAAATTTGATTAAAAAAATGAGTTAATAAGCTGGGTTTTAATGTGATTGTGTAGATCAGCCCAAACAAAGCTCCCATGAAATGGGCAATATGGCCAATGTTGTCCTGCCCTTTTTTGTTCATATAAATCGAATAAACAAGGTATAAGCCTCCAAAAATATAGGCCGGAATGGGAAATGGAATGGGAAAGACGAAAAGTCTTGATGTTGGCGCTATCAAGATGGAAGTAAAAAGTACCGCGGACACTGCCCCCGAAGCTCCAACTGACTGATAATAGGGGTTAGTTTTGTATCGGCCAAAGTCATAGAGTGTTGAAAATAATATGCCGCCAACATAAAGTAGTAAATACAGCAATTGGCCTTTGCCCGAGCCGAAGAGATTCCGATAAGCCTCTTCAACATGGCGGCCAAAAGAATATAAAACCAGCATATTAATTGCCAAATGAGCCCATCCTGCATGAATTAAGCCATGGGTGATAAAGCGCCAGTTTTGTTTTTTTTGATAGATGAGCCAGGGGCTAAAGCTGAGTTTTTGAAACAATTCGGCATTGGACATTGCCAGAAGTGAAACAATCACCGTGACGATGATGAAAATGTAAGTCATTGTGTAACTTCGGTTTGAGGGCTATTTTTGGTGTGGTCAATTTCGGAACCCAACATACTGTGTGGAATCAGATAAACGGCAATCATCACCACTGCTGCCACAATGGGCCAGGTTTTGTTTGAGGGCTGTTGACGGAGTTTCCACCACGCAAATAACCAAAACAGAAACATGATGATGGTTTTGTTGTCCGTGAGATCACGACCCCACGGCCAACCAGTCCAGTAGGCATCAAAAGCGTATTTCTGAACGATAGGGCCGAGCACCAACCCGCCAATAAATAAAAGGACAACGGTTACCGAAGCTAATTGGAAAGCATAACGGCGGTTGAGGATGGATTCGAAGGTAGTACGTATGCCAATGACCATGGCGAAAAACATGAAAAAGATGTGTGGGATTAGGATATAGCCCGGAACGCTGCCTTTGAAACGAATGACAACAGGCTCTTCGGTCAAAGGGAAAGCCTTGTCGCCGTCAATCAGGGCAAGCTGATATTCAACTTTTCCGGCAGCAGGCTGATGTGGGATGGCAGCCGTGATGACGCCATCTTCGGCCATGAGTTCCTGGGTGGTCCAATGGTCGTGGCTCTTGAAACGTTTAAAACGAAAATTAGCCTTCACGCCTTCCGGTACAGCTAATTTTACTAATGCGTCTTCACCTGTATCATGAGTTCGGATGAGTTTGTATTTCACCGTCTGGTTTTGTATTTCTACTTTCCCTTTGATGGGATAGGTGGGGCCTGTGGAGCGCTGGTAAACGGCGAAAGCTCCCATGAGCAAAAGCGAGATGATCCAGAGCGAAGCGGTTTTCAGGATGTTTTGTATCATTTTATTGAGTAACTTGAGTTTGCAAAAATAGCTAATGCAACGATGTGTTGTCAAATGTAATCATCTTGGGGATAAATTATGTTCAGTTTTCGCGCAGAGGTATCAGGCCCGGGTCGGCACAGCGATCGATTTCGGCTTGCAGGGTGATGTGGGTATAACCAAATTCTTGCCGGATGATGTCGCGTGCTTCATCGAGTTTTTCTTGCACCTCACTCAAAGGCATATCGTGTTCGATGGCAATATGGGCCTCAAAATGAAGGTCATTGTCGGTTAGTTGCCAGGCGTGGATGTGATGAATGCTTTTGATATTGTCAATTTGCATGACCCGCTCTGCCAAAGCTTTGATGTCGTTATTTTTTGGGCCGGCCTGCATCAAAATATGATACGTTTCTGAAACCACTTCCCAGGTTTCTTTGAGGATGTATATGCTGATGATGGCCGTAATGATGGGATCAACCCAATAAAGTTCGTAAG
>JBDHYV010000113.1:0-8223 GCA_039811545.1 Bacteroidales bacterium
ATGGCGCAAAAGTACACTTTTTTTATTTGCCATAAACGCCTCTGCTTCACATTTATTATTGATTTGCTGAGTAGATCGCTGAAAGCTATGAAAGCTACTCCAAAAGAAGGAGCAGTTTCGGGGATTGAACGCTTTTTGTTACTTTTGCAGCCAAAATAAAACGATTATTACTGTTATGGATGTTTTTGATAAATGTACGATGAAAATGGGGCCATTGGGCCAGTTTGCCGACCAAACCGAAGGCTATTTCATGTTTCCGAAATTAGAAGGTGAAATTAGAAACCGTATGTTTTTTCGCGGAAAAGAGCGGTTGGTATGGAGTTTGAATAATTATCTGGGGCTTGCCAACCACCCCGAAGTGCGCAAGGCCGATGCCGATGCCGCTGCCCGCTATGGAATGGCTTATCCGATGGGCGCACGAATGATGTCGGGGCAAACTGATTATCACGAACAGCTCGAGCGCGAACTGGCCGCTTTTGTGGGTCGTGAGTCGGCATATCTGCTCAATTATGGCTATCAAGGCATGATTTCAATCATCAACTCCTTAGTCGATCGCAACGATGTGATTGTGTATGATTCGGAAGCCCACGCTTGCATCATTGACGGTATGAGGCTGCATTTCGGAAAACGTTTTGTTTACCCTCACAACAATATTGAAAACCTTGAAACCCAGCTAAGAAGGGCTAAAAAAATGACTTCCGAAACCGGAGGCGGAATCTTAGTCATCACCGAAGGTGTTTACGGAATGTCGGGTGATCTGGGCAAGCTGAAAGAAATTGTGGCTCTGAAAGAGAAATATTCCTTCCGACTTTTGGTTGACGATGCACATGGCTTTGGGACGATGGGGCCAACAGGTGCCGGAACCGACGAGTATTTTGGCGTTCAAAAGGATGTTGATCTTTATTTCGGAACTTTTGCCAAATCAATGGCCGGAATTGGCGGATTCATTGCCGGTGAAAAACGGGTGATTAAATACCTTATGTATAATATGCGTTCGCAGATTTTTGCCAAGTCGCTGCCAATGCCTATGGTGTTGGGCGCACTCAAACGGCTCGAACTGCTCAGAAACCAACCCGAGCATCGCGAAAAACTGTGGAATATCGTCAGAGCACTTCAAAACGGCCTGCGCAACGCCGGCCTCGACATAGGAAATACGGAGTCGCCTGTTACCCCTGTCATGCTCAATGGCAGTGTGGGCGAAGCCACCCAAATCACCTTCGACCTGCGCGAAAACTATAATATCTTCTGCTCTATCGTTACCTATCCTGTTGTGCCTAAAGGAGTTATCTTGCTTCGATTGATTCCAACCGCCGTTCATACACTCGAAGATGTGAAATATACCATACGCGCTTTTAAAGAAGTGAAAGAAAAACTCGACGGAAAATTGTATTCCGCGGAAATGGCCGAATTTTAAATTTGTTCAATGGCCTGTCGGTTAGCGGCAGGCTTCTTTTTTAATGATGCAATCACTCACTCGTCGCAATTTCTGGATCATCACGTTTAATTCGCTGGCTTCTTTCGTGTTGGCTTATTTGATCGTGTTTTATCTAAACCAGTTTTCTTATGTGCTTACCGCAGGAATGTTTGGATATCCGGTGACGATTGACCATGCAACTTATTTTTTTCATATTGAGCCTTATCAATGGACTCAAGATGCTGTTTTTGTGATCTTTTCATCAGGCTATGTGATAACGTTTCTGATTGGCCTACTTTCGTTACTTGGTTTTTTGAGCTTGTCGGGCGAATCGGCTCCGGTGAAGGCACTTTTTTTCTGGCTTGTGCTTCATAGCAGTAATTTTGTGTTTGGCGGCCTGATGCTGGGCAACTTGCTCACACAGGGTATTGGTCACGTATTCAATTGGATGTATCTGCTCGACACACCCCGAATGATCATCTCCATCATTGGATTTTTTGGATTGCTTATGACAGCCTTGTTTTCGGCTCGCCTTGTCGCCATTTCGTCTGATGCCTACTTTATCAAATACAACGAAAAAATGGCACCCTTTTTCATTACAGCTCAGGTTCTAGTACCTTATATTATCGGGTCGGCTTTGATTTTTTTCTATTTCTATCCGAAAAATATGTTTCACGAAAAATATGGCTGGATGGTTTTGGGCGTGATGATTCTGATATTTTTTATCAGGGCCAGATTTTTAGATGACCTCCTTTTTGAAGAGGATGACAACCGCAGCATTCGTCCTATGCGCGGACTGATTGTTGTTGCTTTAGCGGTTTTTGTGCTTAGCCGGCTCATTATGAGTCGGGGTTTCACTTTTCATTTTTAAAAAATAAAAAAAGCTGGCTACATGATTCAGCCAGCTTTTTTGTATAGAAATTCTTTCAATCAATGCCGTAAATTATTCGTTGGGCATATCTTTGGTAAGATGTTTTTCGCGTATGCCTACCATTTCTTCGAGCATATCGGTTGTGAGTGATTTCGGACGTTCGAGCGGATAGAGCAGTGCACGATCCCAAATGAGGTTGGCTACGATGCCGATAGCCCTCCCGATTCCAAAGAGTACAGTATAGAAATCGTATTCAGTAACGCCATAATGCCATTGGATGACGCCCGACTGCGCATCAACGTTGGGCCACGGGTTTTTGGCCTTTCCTTGTTCCTGAAGGATGGGCGGAACTACATTATAAAGAAGATCCACATATTTGAAAATCGGGTCGTCTTTCAGATGCTTTAGACTAAATTCGCGCTGAATCATATAACGGGGGTCGGTTTTGCGCAATACGGCATGCCCGAAGCCGGGAATGACCTGTCCGCTGTGGAGCGTATCCCAGACGTATTGTTTCATTTCGTCCACAGTCGGAGTCTCGCCGCCCATTTTATCCATCAGGTCTTGCAGCCAGCGCAGTACTTCCTGATTGGCCAGCCCGTGAAGCGGCCCTGCAAGCCCGTTAATCATGGCTGAGGTTGCCAGATAGACGTCAGAAAGCGAACTTCCGACAAGGTGAGCCGTGTGTGCGCTCACATTTCCGCTTTCGTGGTCGGCGTGTATGATGAAGTGCATACGGGCGACATCGTCATAAGGTTTGGCTTTGCCCATCATGTGTGCAAAGTTGGCACCGAAATCTAAATCCGGATTGCCGACAATGCGCTTCCCGTCGCGGTAGAGCTTGGCATAAATGTAGGTGCCAATTTCGGGGAGTTTGGCCAGCAAATTTAATGCGTCTTCATACATCGGCTCCCAGTAATCCATTTTGTTGATTCCGGCTTTGTATTTTTTGGCAAAAAACGACTCGCGCGCCATGGCCAGAATGGCCGATGAGAACATGGCCATAGGATGGCTGCAGCAAGGCCAGGCATCAATCACTTCGTAAACATAACGAGGTAGGATACGCCGACGCGAAAACTCGTCAACCAGATCTAATGCTTGTGCTTCGGTGGGGATATCGCCGGTGAGCAGCAGATGTAGCAGCCCTTCCACATAAGGCATCTCGGCATTTTTGGGTTTGGGCAACAGTTCAAAAACTTCAGGAAGGGTATATCCACGGTAACGGATTCCTTCGTTTGGATCGAGGTAAGAGATGTCGGTAACAAGGCATTTGATGCCTCTCATGCCACCAATGATCTGTCCGACAGTCACGTTGTCAATCACCACTTTGCCGTGTTCTTCCAGCAAAGCTTTGGTGCGCGGACGCCAATCGTTGATTTTTTCTTTGAGAATGTTTTTCAGGTTTGACATAGGAGTAAATGAGTTTTAAGATGTTTGGTTTGTTAAACGCCGGTGCAGCTCTTGGTTGATGGCTTCCAGAAAATCTTCGGTGTAAAGGTAATGTTCGCTCTTGAGGTTGTTTCCGTGGATGAGCATGGCCAGGTCTTTGGTCATCTTTCCCGATTCGACTGTAGAGATGCAGACTTCTTCCAAGGTGTATGCAAAATGAATGAGTTCCTGATTTCCATCGAGTTTTCCTCGATGGGCCAAGCCGCGCGTCCAGGCGAAGATGCTGGCAATGGGGTTGGTGGAGGTTGGGTTGCCTTTCTGATGTTCGCGATAGTGGCGTGTTACGGTTCCGTGTGCGGCTTCGGCTTCAACAGTCTTCCCGTCGGGAGTCACTAACACCGAAGTCATTAATCCAAGCGACCCAAAGCCCTGCGCCAACGTATCGCTCTGAACATCGCCATCGTAATTTTTACAGGCCCACACAAATTTTCCGCTCCATTTCAACGCCGAAGCCACCATGTCGTCAATCAAGCGATGCTCATAAAAAATTCCAGCAGCCTTAAACTGTTCGATGAAATGTTGTTGGTACACGTCTTCAAAAATGTCTTTAAAACGACCATCGTATTTTTTAAGAATGGTATTTTTTGTGGAGAGATAAAGCGGCCAGCCTTTGGAAAGTGCCATGTTGAAGCACGAGAAAGCAAAGCCGCGGATGGACTCATCTGTGTTGTACATAGCCATGGCTACACCATTGCCATCGAAATTGTAAACCTCGTAATGCCGAATTTCGCTGCCGTCGGTGGGCGTAAAAGTGATGGTGAGCTTGCCTTTGCCTTTGGTAACAAAATCAGTGGCGCGATACTGGTCGCCAAATGCATGGCGTCCAATCACAATGGGATGCTGCCAACCCGGAACAAGACGGGGAATGTTGCGAATTAAAATGGGTTCGCGAAACACAGTGCCGTCTAAAATGTTGCGAATTGTGCCGTTAGGCGACTTATACATTTCTTTTAGGCCAAATTCTTTCACGCGGTTCTCATCGGGTGTGATGGTGGCGCACTTGATGCCGACATGATACTGCAAAATGGCTTTTGCAGCTTCCACAGTCACTTTATCGCCAGTGGCATCGCGATGCTCCATTCCTAAATCGAAGTACTTAATGTCGAGATCAAGATAGGGCAGAATTAGCTTGTCTTTGATGAACTTCCAGATCACCCGCGTCATCTCATCGCCGTCGAGCTCAACAACAGGATTGGCAACCTTGATTCGTGTCATGTGTCAGGTCTTAAATGTTTAAAATTAGATACGTTGATGCTTCAATAAATCGAACGCTAAAAATATAAAAATCTTTCATTCCCAATATGGTTGTTTTGGGGATTGATGGTTTTTTTTATTTTGTGATATAATTCCGCTTAGAAACATTGTTAAAATGCTGAAAATTAAATATATATAAATTGTTTTGTTGATGTTTCAGCCTTTTTGAAATCACTTTTGATGACCAAAAGACTGCTTTGGCCGAGTGGGAACATCGCGAAGTTGAAGTTTTTTTGGTCATATAATTCGCTTTGCCGATAGCCTGAGATTCTGTTTATTTTTTCACAATTCAATGAATCAAACCGATTCTTTTGATTGGTACAATGACCTTTTTTGCGATGGTTTTGAAAAAAACGGATCATATTCAAGGTAAAATGTAACCATTTTCGGATATTTGCGTCTTAGATAAAGTGTAAAATAAAATTATCGAATGGAAAATTCAGAAAAACCCTTGCGTCGCAGCCACAACAAGAAGATAGCCGGTGTTTGTGGCGGCATTGCTGAAAAATTAGAGGTTGATCCAGTAGTGGTTCGCCTCGTCTTTGTTTTGATGGTCTTGTTTGGCGGAGGCGGATTGTTGGTCTATCTCATTCTTTGGTTCATTCTGCCTGAAGCCTCGTGGGACTATCCATCCGGCGACAAAACGGCCGAAACTTCTGAGCAGGAAATGGCCTACAACGACCTGTCTGGCAATGAGAAGCTTGCCGTTGAGAAGAATCCGAAAAGCCAGCTTTATCTCGGGTTTTTACTAATTGGTGTCGGCTTGATTTTTCTTGCCGCCGCATTTATTCCGGCAATTGATGCATACGACCTTTGGCCGGTGGTGCTGATTGCCGTTGGGGTATATTTATTGAAACCGTCATGGTCAAAAACAGGAAAGTGATGAAACAATCCAATATTTTCTGGGGGTCGGTGCTCATTGGAATTGGCTCCTTGTTGTTGCTCGACAGGGTAGGGGTTCTAAACTTTAACTGGTGGCAACTGCTTCGCCTATGGCCTTTCCTTGTCATATTGGGCGGAGTGGTTGTCCTGCCTATAAAAAATGGGCTGAAAGTGATGCTGGCTCTCCTTACTCTAGCTGCAAGCGTTTGGGTCTATTCTGTCAGGACAGAACATTTTGACTTTAGCCGGAAACACTATAATAGCTGGAGTTTCGATCAGGACGAAGAAGATACCCTTACCGGAATAGGACAATCATTCAGTGAACCTTTTCCCGAAGGCATCGAAAAGGCAAGCTTGAAGATGGATGCTGCAGCGGGAAATTTTGCCCTCCAAGGCTCAACGGGCGAGCTGCTTTATGCTGATAGCCGCGGTTTTGAAAGCGATTTTATCTTTAAAGTTGAAACCGCTGACAACCAAAGCAAAATCACCATCAAACAGCAGTCGGGCGTGAAAATGCCTTTCAATAATCATAACACTTTCAATATGATGCTGAACACCACACCGGTCTGGGATTTTGATTTCGACATTGGCGGAGCTAATTTCGACTTCGACTTGAGCAACCATAAAGTTGAAAAACTAAAAATTGACGGTGGCGCAGCAGCCATTGACCTGAAATTTGGGGTGCTTCTTTCCGAAACCAGTGTTATCATCAATACCGGAGCTTCTGCTGTCAACATCTCCATCCCAACGAATGCCGGATGTAGAGTGGAAGGAAGCACTGTGCTTTCGAGCCGCGATATTGAAGGGTTTAACCGGATTGACAATGGACGCTATGAAACTCCTGACTTTGAAAAGGCTCAACAAAAAATCAACATTAAGGTGGATGCTGCCGTGTCGAGTTTCAAGATTGTGCGACAGGATTAAAACAATGCTTACACTATGTTTCACCCGGCGACTTTAAATACTGCCGGGTTTTTTTTGCCCACCCTAAGCCTGATTTGATGCGCGTAATAGGTAGCGCGATTAAGCTTGTCGAGCACTTCAGTTGACCTGGCAAAATTGCCTTTCAAACGGTAAAGCTCGGCAAGATAAACCTTGTCGGCTTCCTTCTCGGGGAACGAACGAACTAACTCGATCAACCGTTTGATGTTGTCGTTGTAAACTTTTGAATAGGTATGAAACAATAGCTTCTCGGTCAGCAGTTGGTGGCGGATTCGCCTCCACGACCGGAAATGGGTCTTCCCTTTGAAGAGTGCAAAAAAATCGTTAGCCTGCTTTTCTCTGACGAGGTCGTTAATTGCCCAAAGCAATGATTTGCGAAGATAAAGCTCCTGCTCGGGCATTAGTGGCCGAAGCATCAGAAGGTATTTCTCGAAACGACGGATGAGTGCTTTTTTACCGGCAGTCTGTCTAACATTGACACCGAAAAGATACCACGAACTGTATGGATAAACCGATCCGCTATCTGCAATTTTTACTTCGGGAATATGATCTTCCTGATTTTTTGATCGCCAGAAAACATGGCTGCATGATGGACAACAAACCAACCACTGAGGCTCGGCCAGAAAATCATCGCAAAGCATCTTGCCGTCAGAATAAAGCTCGGTAAAGCTCACTCCAAGCATCTCCTGGGTTTTGCCAGATAAAATTGCCTGACAGTTGGGGCAATGGAAATAAAACGTGTTAAAGGAGTGCATACTGAGTAAGCTGTGGCAAAAATAGGAAATCTCCGGAGATAATAAAAACTTATCCGAAGCGTGATTCAAAATGTCATCAGCTATCGTGAAATTTCAATATCATGGTCTATTTGGTCGTTGAACCCACCGTTGTTTAGAATCATTCTGATTTTGATGTGATTGGTTGTGATGTCGCCGCGGTTTGATACCTTTGTTTCATTATTTTATGCGAAAATTTAATCAACATAAAGAAACATGGAAAAGTTACTGTTGCTTGGAGATGAGGCCATTGCGCAAGCTGCTATAGATGCAGGCCTGTCGGGTGTTTATGCGTATCCCGGCACTCCATCCACCGAAATCATGGAATACATTCAGGCATCGCCCGAGGCAAAAGAGCTCAACATCCGTTCACTCTGGTCGGCCAACGAAAAAACAGCGATGGAAGCAGCCTTAGGGATGTCGTATGCCGGCAAACGCGCCATGGTCTGCATGAAGCATGTAGGGCTTAATGTGGCTGCTGATGCCTTTATCAATTCGGCCATCACTGGTGCCAATGGCGGTTTGATAGTTGTTTCGGCCGACGACCCTTCAATGCACTCCTCTCAGAACGAACAGGATAGCCGTTTTTTCGGAAAATTTGCGCTGATTCCGGTGCTTGAACCATCAAACCAGCAGGA
>JBDHYV010000114.1:0-7990 GCA_039811545.1 Bacteroidales bacterium
GAATCCTTTTCTGAAGCTGCTGTTCAACAGTTTGAGGGAGCATTTACGGTATTTCCACAGTCCGGTGGAAATCTGTCTGAGTCTCACCTTGTTGTATGTGCTTGGGAGGGGCTGGAAAACCTTGTGGAAAAAACAACCCGTGCTGCTTCTTTATACCTTTTTGCTGACACTTTCGCTTTCGGCTCTGGCACTCAATAAAACGAGCAAGTACCTCATCCTGCTTCTCCCCTATTTCCTGATGATAATAGCACTCTATACCGACCAATTGTTGGAGGATTCGCGACTGAAAGACCTCAAACGACTGGGTATTCTGATCATCATAACTTTATTCGTTTCTTTATACAACGATGTTGGGGTAATTGTTAATAAATATGATTCGGGGCTTAACCAAAGGATTCGTGAAATTTTTGCAGGGAAAGAGGCGGAAAAAATGCACGTTCTGGGGCCGATGGAGCTAATTTTCAACGAAATAGATGATTACGGACAAATCACCAGTCTGATGTCGTATAACGAACGGCTCAAACTCATCCCCGACCTCAAGGCTACCAAACTGTTGCGGACGGCACAAAACGAGGACATTGACCTGATTTTGATGGACGACACCTACATTAAAGTTTTTGAGATGGCTCCCTTCCCTTTGGGAGTCATGGTAGCCGGTTATGTGTTATCATACAAATCGGACGAACTGATGGTATGGGAGCGATGCGGTTTACAGAAAACCTTTCCATTGCCCCTCAAGCTAACAACGGTTTACAAAGCCGGCCCTTTCCGTTTTCACAGCGCATTCAACTGAGTCTTACCGCAGGATAAACCATTCCGCCTCGGTGAAGTTGCCGCATTTGTCGGTTGCCCTGATTTTTAGCGTGTTACGCCCCTGTAGCAGCCTCTCGTCCACCTCATAGCTCAGCCGGTTATTTTTCGGGTCGTAATCCATCAGTATCCATTTTCCGTTGAGCGTATGATGGATTTTGTCAACCCCAGTAAAATCATCTTTTACATGAACAATCAATGATTTCAGTGAGTCAATCTTGGTGCCGGAGGCAAAATTTACGGCTTTGATTTCGGGCTTGATGCTATCGGCCATCACCGTAAAAGTCCCCAATTTCCGGCTTGTAACTGCCATCCAACCGTTTTCATATTTTCCACCAATAGGGCTTGGTTTGCCTTTATCAAGCAGCACTACGGTAAGTTTTTCGGCATCTTTCGGCAAGGAGTTGAGTCGGATGCGGAGGTCGAAGTTCTTGTGGGCCGGAATGCCGGTGCTGCCCAGCGTAATCTGGTCGGAATACTGTCCGGACGCCATTTTCGTTGCCCGTACTGCAATCTCCTGATCGCGGTAAAAGGTTGCGGTCGGGAAATTGACTTCAACAAATTGGGTATAGATGCGTTTTGCCTTGGCTGCCTCCACCCACAGCAAGGTAGTATCGGTCGTCACTTTTTCGGGACCTAAGGTGGCCGGCACGCCGAAAAGCACAAACGGAAGCCGTGATTCGTTTCCGTTAAAATCTTTCACTACAAAAAGGGCATACAGGGTATCTCCGGGGAGCAGGCTCAACACACCATTGTCAGCCACTTTGCCATACATCCCGAGTTTGTTGAGCGGGTCAATGCGGGTCCGAATGATGCGCGCCCCTTTTTCCTGCAAATAGTCATAGTCTATCAGGCTGTTGATATAACGGGTTTCATCGAACGAGAAACGGTCGGCCTTGAACTCAAAAACCGATTTCGAGTTGACGAACAATTCCATGGAATAAACCCCATTCTTATTTGGCACATCATTTTGGGTGTCGTGTGCGCTGATGCCCAGCGAAACGCTGCCCGAGACAGCAATAGGCTGGGCGTTTTTAAGCCTATGTTGTTTTCCCCAGCCCACGGCTTCGCGGAAGATGGTATTGTGTTTGCCGTTGATTTCGCTGTGCCGGCCTTCGGGATAAACGGCCAAACGCAGCAGTGCCGGGCTGAGTTTGTCGTTGATGACATAACCAAATTTCAGTGGATTGAGAATCTCCTGTGTCGGTGCATCGCGCAACTCGAAATGCAGATGAGGTCCGCCCGAAGAGCCGGAGTTGCCCGAATAGCCGATGATGTCGCCGCGTTTCACTGCGAAAAGCTCAGGTTTTGTATAGATATTTATCGTAAAGCTTTCTTTCTCATATTGTTGTGCTTTTGCCCATTGGGCTATTCGGCCTTCGAAGCGTTGCAAATGACCATAAACCGAAGTGTGGCCTGTTGAGGGATGGTCAATATAAATGGCCTTGCCAAAACCCACAGGCGACACCGCCACACGGCTGACAAACCCATCGGCAACGGCATATACCGGCAGTCCTTCAACGCCATTGGTGCGGATGTCAATTCCCGAATGAAAATGGTCAGGACGTAACTCGCCAAAAGTACCCGCGAGCAAAATCGGCAGGTCAATGGGTTTGCGGTAGCCCGGCTTGTCGAAACCCTTCTGAGCCAAAACCTCAGCCGACAATAGAGCAAAGAAAAAAGCGAAAAGAACAACACGTTTCATAAGCACATCATCATCGAGAAAAGCAAAAAACCGGCTTTGATGGCCCTCATCACGACAAGATATTTGAGGATTCGGCCGGTTGAACTTGAGCAAAAATACACAATTTCGGGCAAAGACGAATATCTTTGGCAGATCAAAAATCCATAAAAACCATAAGATACGGGTTAAGAAGAAGTTTTTTTATTTGATCTTTGTAAACAATTCAATATTTGTTGCGTTAATCAACCATCATTTTCAACCCAAGTGCTGACGAGCCGATGAAGACCATTCACAGTCTGAAAATTTCCTATCCCCGTTTTGGCAAAATCCAGACCATTGCCGCCTTTGCTTCGCAATATGTCAAGCCGCGCCGGATAGATGTTTGGCTTCCCGACCAATACGTCCCTATGCAGCCCCATGGCGTGTTGTATATGCACGATGGCCAGAATCTTTTTCATCCCGGGCTTGGTTACAACGGGCAAAGCTGGGCGGTTGACATGGCTCTGCAGCCGCTCATCTACCGTAAGCAGATTCAGCCTGTGATTGTTGTCGGCATCTGGAACACTGCACTTCGTTATGAGGAATACCTTCCGGCTCCGGCCTTCGATTTGTTGCCCAATTCGCTGAAAGATCATCTCTGCGAAGAACATCAACGCGATCTCAATACACTGAGTGACAGCTATCTGAATTTCATCGTCAGAGAACTCAAACCATATATTGACACACATTATCCCACGATTTCAGGCAAGTCGGGTACTTCAATCATGGGTTCGAGCATGGGCGGGCTCATTTCGGCTTATGCCATTGCGGCTTATCCGGCTGTTTTCGGCAACGCAGCCTGTTTGAGTACTCACTGGCCGCTTTCGTTGGCCGAAGACGAACTCGATTTTTCACTCCCTTTCATTCACTGGCTTGGGGAACATCTGCCCGACCCTGAGAGCCATCGCCTCTATTTCGACTTCGGAACGGAAACCATTGATGCGCCTTATGAACGACACCAAAAAGAAATGGACAGCCTGATGCGAATCGGTGGATATACCGAAGGCCAAAACTGGCTCACCGTGAAAGATATAGGTGCCGATCACAGCGAAGAAGCATGGGCACGGCGCTTGCCTGTCCCACTGAGTTTTTTGCTGCGTTAAATGACAAAACGGCTCACTTCGCCGAGCACTAACAATGAACGAACAATCTATTTATACTTAACATTTCATCTGGATTATCTTTAGTGATTCAGTTTATTGCTTATCTTAATTTTGTCATCTGATTGATTTACTGCTATTTTACGATTACAAATGCTTAACAGTAAAAAATCAACCTCGTTAGCAATGTTTAACCATCCATTTTGGCAACTGCTCTAATTGTCGTAATTTTGACAACGAAAAAACTGGCTATATGTTCAGCTTCCGGCACACAACAAAATCCATTCAACTGATAGATGAGTTTATTGATCATATTGACAAAGGGGTGATCATTTTCAAAGAAGGAGTTTTTAATTACCTCAATGGAAATCAGAGCAGTTTTTTGGACAATTTGCGTACATTATCGGCTTTAGAGACAGAGGCCGACATCATTCAACGGAAGGTAGAGAATCTGCTTTACACCCAATCGCTCATGCCACAGCTTCGGGGCGACATTTTGCAGTTGATGGAAGAATTGGACAATCTTATTGATTTGGCAAAAAAAAACTTATATCAGTTTGACGTTGAAATACCTTTCATCCCATCCGAGCTACATAACGACTTAAAGAAACTTACTGAGCTTGCCATTGCCGCATGCGAATCGGTTTTGCCTGCTGCGCGGGCATATTTCAAAGAGCCTGAATTGGTAAAAGAAAGGATACACCGCACCTATCTTTATGAAAAAGAGGCCGATAAACTGGCCGAAACGATTAAGCGCAAAGTCTTTCACGAAATGGAACAGCTCAAGCTGAGCGAGAAGTTCCACTTGCGTTATTTCACACTCCACATTGAGACCATTTCTGATGCAGCCCAGAAGGCCGCCGATTTGCTCTCGGTAATGGCCATCAAGCGAACGGTTTAGCCCTCTTGAAACGATGAATCATGTCAGGAACCACATTTGTTCAACATAGCCAATCGTTGTCATGCTAATGCTGGTTTCCATCCTTAGCGGACTATTCACCGCCTGGGTATTAGGCTCCAATGGTGTTATCCGCATCATCTACGGAGCAATCGGTCAGAAGATGTTGCATCTACCGCAAATCATGATTATCGGTAGCATTGCTATCGTTTTTGGTGCAGTGGTTCAAGGCTATGGTTCCACAGCAACCCTCAGTTCGCTGGGGCAGGCCGGAACACTGGCAGGTAGTTTTACTGTGATGCTATGTGCCGGGATGACCGTCTTCTTGATTGGCCGAAAAACAATTGCTTCTTCTACAAGTCAGGCTGTTGTTGGTGCCATTATCGGCCAGATTCTGTTTTTAGGAGAAAGACCCAATATGGTGGTACTAACAAAAATTATGGCAGGCTGGGTAAGCGCGCCCATCCTGGCCGTTGGTCTGGCCGCCATGTTCTATCTGCTGCTCCGGCATTTCTTAAAACGCGCCAGTATTCACCTCATTATCTTAGATGCCTATTTGCGACTTGGGCTTGCAATGGCGGTAATTTTCAGTGCATACAGTCTGGGAGCCAACAACATTGCCAACGTTGCAGCAGTTTTTACCCATCATATTCCACAGTTTGAACTCGACTTCGGGCTTTTTCGTGCCAACGGGTCTCAGCTTTTATTTGCCATACTGGCTTTGGCTATTGCCGTTGGCAGCTTTACCCGACGTAGGAGTGAGCTGGGCACAGCAGGTTACAACCTTCACCAGCTCACGACAGAAGCAGCCATCGTTGTGGTTTTTACACAGGCTCTCGTGTTGTTTATTTTCAGTTCTCACAAGCTTTCTTTCCTATTCCAAAAAGTTGGTGTTGCCTTTATTCCCGTGCCAGTATCCGGATTTCAGGCAATGTTGGGTGCCATGGCCGGTGTTGGCCTAGTTAGAGGCAACCTCAGACTGAGCCGCAAAACACTGCAACAGGCTGCAACAGGTTGGATTGCTACTCCTATCTTGGCCGGACTACTCACATTTACGGCTCTGTTTTTTGTTCAAAACGTGTTCAACCTACCCATCATTTTTCATCAGGGAATGGGCGAAAGCACCATAGCTTTATCTGCCCGACCGGTGGCTGATTCGCTAAAACTCGATATGGTGATACCCTCCATCCTTACGATATCAGGGATAACGTTCACCCTGATGCTATTTCTTATCCTACGCCAGCAAAAGCTGCGGCTGAAAGCCGAAAACGAGCTTCTCTCGCAACAAAATCAGTTGTTTCAGGCTCAGCGGGCACTTGCCGGATTAGAGATTAAAGCCATTCAGAGCAAAAACGAAAGCCTGTCACAACATTTAGAGAAACGACGCAAAGAGTTTATTGAGATGGCTTTTAACCTCACCGAACAACGCCTTTTTCTGGAAGAGCTGACCGAAAGGCTTGATGAGTTGGCCGAAGGCGAAACGCATACCATCACCCAAAACCGGATTAAAAGCCTCATTGCCATGATTCGCCAAAAGATGAGTTTTGCACGCGAAAAGGAAAATTTCTATGGCGAAGTAGAGCAAGTGCATAAAGACTTCAAACTGAAGCTCGAAACAGCTTTCCCCGGCCTCACCGAACAAGAAAAAAAATTAGCCACCCTCATCCGCCTTAACCTGTCGAACAAAGAAATTGCCACTCTGATGTCCATCTCAACCAAAAGTGCAGAAGTAGCACGCCATCGTCTGAAGCGTAAGCTGGGACTGGACAGAGAAACAAATCTGCTCTATTTTATCAATCATCTTTAACCCAAATAATAAACCCTATGAAACGTTTTTTCTTTTTACTGATCATCTGGCTGGCACTAATCCAGTTGGTGTCTGCACAATCCACGCTGCTCAAAGGCAGAGTAGTTTCCAATCAGGAAAACCTTCCCTTGAATGACGTTACCATCCGATTAAAAGGTGCGCTCACTTCGGTGAATACCGACAGCGATGGGCAGTTTTCGATTCCCGTTGAACGGAACTCTTCGCAAATTTTAGTGTTTACGCATCCCGACCACGACGACATTGAGCTGAATGTGAGCGGGATGCACGAACTTCAGGTGGTGATGACCAACAATGTCCGCTATAACCAGTATGGCGTGAAAGTAAACCGCAACCGGCTTTTTGCCGAAGAGCGAAACGGCATTCTGGTACTTGAGAGTCCGCGCGAGGATTATAAACTCTGGTTCGATATGCGGGTGCAGGTTGACGGTGCCATGTTTTCCAACAAAACTCTGAACCCCATTGGCAACGGCACTTCCATCCGGAGGGCGCGATTTGCCGCCAAAGTGGAGTTTTCTAAAAACTGGTATGGCGAAATTGACCTCGACTTCTCCAACTCGGAACTCGAACTCAAAGATGCTTACCTGCAATACACCTTCAATAACGGCATAGAAGTAAGAGCCGGCAACTTCAAAGAAGGTTTTTCGATGGAAGGAACCACTACCTCGCGCTATCTCACATTTATTGAACGGGCAAGTATGGTATCGGCTTTCTCGCCCTCACGTCATATCGGCATTGCAGCCAACTATCAGGCCGGATGGCTCTTAGGAATTGGGGGAATTCATTTTCAGGATATTGGCGGATTAGAAGAACGCACCTTCTCGAAAGACAACAACAAGGATTACGGCACTGACGAAGGCATTTCTTTTACCGGCAAACTGGTGGCCATGCCTTTTTTCAAAGACACAAACAAAGGCCTCCATTTCGGCGTTGCAGGTTCATATCGCACACCAAAAACCGATACCGAACTACGCAACAGCCTTAGGTATTCATCCCGGTCGCTCAGCTCCATCAACCGCAAAAAATATATGGACACCGATCTCATCGGCAACGTGAAATATACCACGCTCACCGGTCTTGAGCTGGCCGGTTATTTAAAAAATCTGCGCTTTCAGAGCGAATATATTCTGAGCAATGTTCATAGCAAAAATGATGTCCCCGTTGAGAAATTCAACGGATTTTATGCCATCGGATCGTGGCTCATTTTTGGCGGAAAATACAACTATAACACCAGCGAAGGCGAGTTTACACAGGTAACCCGCGGCAAAAAGTGGGGTGATGTGGAGCTTGCTCTGCGCTACGACTACCTGAATTTGAACAGCCGCGGACAGGGCAGCATCCTGGGCGGTGCCGGCGAGGGTTATACAGTGGGGGTGAATTTCTATGCTAACAATAATGTGAAGCTCATGCTCAACTATGCCTATCTGAACCACGACCGCTACGCCAACGGCAAAGGAAAACTCTTTGTCGGTCATGATGCTGCCGGAACTCTCACCACCAATCCAAAATCTGTGGCAGAAAAGAACGGGAAAGCCGGTGATGACTTCCACATGATTGCCATTCGTTTTGAAGTTGATTTTTAATCTGTTAAACCTAATTCACATGAAAACACGTTTTTTTCTGATTGCTGCGAT